>DATBFI010000337.1:0-38745 GCA_036558585.1 Chitinophagaceae bacterium | reverse complement strand
ACTAAACAAAAAGCAAACGCTCTGCTAAGCAAAAAAAACAAAGAAGTTGAGAATGCGCTAAATCAACTCAAATCTACACAGGCCCAACTCATCCAACAAGAAAAGATGGCTTCGCTTGGAGAACTAACTGCAGGCATTGCGCATGAGATACAAAACCCGTTAAACTTTGTAAATAATTTTTCTGAAGTGAATTCAGAATTAATTGATGAATTGAAAACAGAACTGGCAACAGGCAACCGGGAACAGGCAACCGAAATTGCTGATGATATAAAGGACAACGAACAAAAAATCCTTCATCATGGCAAACGTGCAGACGCCATTGTAAAAGGAATGCTGCAACATTCAAGAGCAAGTACAGGAAAAAAAGAACCAACAGATATAAATGCTTTGGCAGATGAATATTTGCGATTGAGTTATCATGGCATGAGAGCAAAAGACAAAAATTTTAATGCTGATATAAAAACGGATTTTGATAATACAATTGGAAAAATAAATCTCGTTCCGCAGGATATGGGAAGAGTGTTGCTCAACTTATTCAATAACGCTTTTTATGCCTGCGCTGAGCGAAGTCGAAGTGCTGTGACGCAAAATGCTTCGCCAGGCTCAGCAGAACAACAGTATAAACCCACTGTTTCTGTTTGCACGAAGCGCATCAACTCCCCTTCAGGGGATGGGGGCATCGAGATACGTGTTGCTGACAACGGTATCGGCATTCCTCAAAAAGTTATTGATAAAATTTTTCAACCGTTCTTCACAACAAAACCAACAGGACAAGGAACAGGACTGGGTTTGAGTTTGAGCTATGATATCATCAAAGCACATGGTGGAGAGATAAAAGTGGAAACGAAGGAAGGGGAAGGAACAGCGTTTGTAATTCTCTTAAAACTCTAAGCATTTTCTGATTATCTTCAAATAAACTAATGATATGAAAATGCGTTTGTCATTTTCTCTGTTTCTTCCCACGGTGTTTTTATGTTTTCATTTTATAAGCTTTGCACAAGACATCCATTTTAGTAAGGTGCCCCGCCCTTCGGAGGATGCGGGCTCTTTAATTGCCGATATTACACAGGATACACAAGGGTTCTTGTGGCTTGCAACTTCAAACGGTTTATATAAATATGATGGATACCAATACACTTCTTACCACAATGAACCATTCAATCCAAATTCACTTTCCAACAATAATATTTATGCTGTAATAGCCGATAAAGCCGGCTATATATGGATTGCTACAAGCTCGTCGGGCATTGATCGCTTAAACCCTGCTACAGGTATTTTTACTCATTTCCGGCATGATAGAAATGACCCCGGGAGCTTGATAAATGATGGTACGTTAACTGTTAACCAGGACAGTGAAGGAACTATTTGGATAGGAACACTCGGCGGTCTTGACAGGTATGATAATAGAACAAATAAATTTTTTCACTACACTCATAAGGCAAGTGATCCATCTTCGCTTAGCTGCAATGTGGTTATGACCATTTATGAAGATAAGCAGGGAACGCTATGGGTGGGAACAGGAACTCCATTCGAAGGCTTTGACAGTTGCATAGGTGGATTGAACAAATTAAATAAGCAAACAGGAAAATTTACAAGATACCTGCATGATGATAAAGACCCGCACAGCCTTATAGATAACAGGGTGGGTACAATATTTGAAGACAGCCACGGCAACTTTTGGGTAGGCACGGCAGGTGACGGATTGCATACGATGAACAGGGCAAAAGGCATATTTGAGAGACATCTGTACGATGCTGCTCATCCTGATAAATTAAGCAGACCTCCGGTTAAAAATACTTATTCTGGTGCTGAAGATTATATTACGTTTATTACCGAAGATGGCAAAGGCAGAATATGGATAGGAACATTTGAAGGAGGTATAAATGTGTATGATCCTTTCACACAAAAAACATATTACTATGGCGCCGGTACAAACAGCAAAGAAAAATTAGAGAATAATGATTTTTGGGCGACTTATAAAACAGGCGATAATGTTATCTGGGTAGGTACTTATGGGCAAACTCAATACAATACTTATGGAAGCAGCTTATATAAAATAGTTCCCTATCAAACAGTTTTGCCGCATACAGAAACAGGTAACCCATCTCTTTGTTTTGCAAACGATGATGCACACTCATTATGGATTGGTGCTACAAAAGGTTTAATGCATAAAGAGCGTAATGGAAAAGAAGAGCAATTTTTAATTAACAAAGACACATCTTCTCCATCAAATGTAATCACCTATATCGAAAAAGATAGTAATAAATTTTGGGTGGCAACACTTAATGGCTTATACCTGTTTGACCTCATTGCCAAAAAATTTTCTTCCTATCATCCGGCAAATGTTTCAAATAGCCTGCTTCCGGATAGTATTATTGCAATAACAAAAACTGAAGGCAATAAATTATTTCTTGCGTGCTTACATGGTCTTTATCTGATGGACACAAGGTCTGAAACTGTTACTCGTTTTCAAAACAATCTAAATGATACAACCAGTGTTAGCAACAATTTTGTTATAACAGTAAGTATAGATAAAAAACAAAACGTATGGGCAGGAACCATTAGTGGCTTAAACCTCCTGAATAAACAAACAGGTAAATTTAAGAGATACCTGAACGACCTATCTGTTTCCAGCATTGTAGAGGATAGCGAAGGAAATATATGGTGTAGCACAAACGGAGGTCTTTTCAAGTATAATAAGGAGAGTGATAAGTTTGTAAATTTTATAGATGAGACAGGCATAATCACTGCATCTCTGCAGGTGTATGGATTGAAAGAAGACCATGAGCGAAATCTATGGCTCGTTACTCAAAAAGGTGTTATACGCATCAACAAAGAAAGAAATATTGCTGTATTGTATGGAAACAACCAGGGAGTAAATACGCAGGCGTTACTTCCATTCCGGTCTTTGTACATTTTACAAAATGGAGAAATTTGTTTTGCGGATGCTTCAGGCTATTACAATTTTAAACCGGAATTGCTGGTGCAAAATGTTTCGCCACCGTACATAAGCATCAACAATTTTTTACTGAACAATGTAGCTGTTCAACCCTCCGCAAATGGAATTCTTTCTGCGCCGCTACCACAGACAAAAGAGATACTATTAAAGTACAATCAGAATACTTTTTCATTTGAATTTTCAAGCATTGATTTCATCAGTGCACATGAAGATACACGCCTGTTCTACACATTGCAAAACTATGATAATGCCTGGCGCAAAGCAGGAGACGAAAAAACAGCTTACTATTTTAATTTGCCGCCGGGCAATTATGTTTTTAAAGTAAAAGCAATAAACGCTGCAGGTGTTGCTGCTGAAAAAAACATTTCGATTGTTATTACTCCTCCGTGGTGGGAAACCTGGTGGTTTAGAATATTGTCTGTCGTAGCGATGATATTTGTTGTCTATGCTATTGTTCAGCAACATTCGCGGAATCTTAAAAAACAAAACATAACACTTGAGGAAAAAGTGACGCAACGAACAAAAGAACTTGAACATTCGCTGGAAGAATTAAGGCAAACACAATCTCAACTCATCCAGTCAGAAAAAATGGCTTCGCTTGGAGAACTTACTGCAGGCATTGCGCATGAAATACAAAATCCGTTAAACTTCGTAAATAATTTTTCTGAAGTAAACGTTGAGTTAGTTGATGAGTTGAAAGGTGAAAGGCATAAGGTGAAAGGTGAAAGGAATGAAGTAGAAGATGAAATACTAAACGACATACAAAATAACCTTCAAAAAATTCTTCATCATGGTAAACGAGCAGATGCAATTGTAAAAGGCATGCTGCAACATTCAAGAGCAAACACAGGAAAGAAAGAACCAACAGACATTAATGCTTTAGCCGATGAATATTTAAGATTGAGTTATCATGGCATGAGAGCAAAAGATAAAGATTTTAATGCAGAAATAAAAACAGAATTTGATGTGAGTGTAGAAAAAATAAATATCGTTCCGCAGGATATTGGAAGAGTGTTACTTAACTTATTCAACAATGCTTTTTATGCAATAGGTGAAAGGTTAAAGGTAGAAGGCGAAGGATATGTCCCCGTAGTCACAGTAGTCACAAAAAAGTTGAATGATAAAGTAGAAATAAAAGTGAGCGATAATGGCACAGGTATTCCTCAAAAAATTACAGATAAAATCTTTCAGCCATTCTTCACCACAAAGCCAACAGGACAAGGAACAGGATTGGGTTTGAGTTTAGCTTATGATATTATCAAAGCACATGGGGGTGAAATAAAAGTTGAAACGAAGGAAGGAGAAGGAACAAAGTTTATTATTCAATTAGTAGCATAAGATATTATGTTGAAAAAATGCTTGCACACTATTCTTTTTACAGCGTTACAATTGTTGTGTCTTTCACAAAACGAAGAACAGTTTAATTCAAATAATACGCGGGAACTTAATAGCCTTAGACAAGCACTTACAGTTGTAAAAAGTGATTCAAACCGGATGATAATTATTGAGCGTATTGGATTTTTTTATGAGCGCTTGAACGTTGATTCCTCATTAAAGTATCTTAATGAAGCATTAAGAATAGCCCGGCAAAAATCATATACCTGGGCTGAAGCAAGAACTTTGGCAAGCATTAGCGGCTTAATGGAACATCAGGGAAAATATGCCGAAGCTTTTGAGCTTCTTTTTACGTCGCTTAAAATTGCAGAGGAAAGTAATAGTGCATATGATATTGCCCGGGCTAACCGCAGAATTAGTGGCATATATTATGAATTGCAAAACTATCCGCAGGCAGTAGCCTATTTGGTGAAAGCTTTGCCTGTAGATGCAGCAAATCATTATGATGGCAAAGTTGCTATAGATCGTTACGCTTTAGCTGATGCTTACGAAAAAATAGATAAACTTGATTTAGCAACTTTTCATATAAACTTCGCCATACAACAGAAGCATCTTCTTAAAAACTTAATGCAATATGTATATGAGATTGACGGCCATATTAAACAGAAAAGAAGAAATTATGAACAGGCAATGCTTAGTTACAGGAAAGGATTTGAAGAGGCGCAGTTAAGCAGCGATTTAATAAGTTCTTCCCAAGTATGTGCAGACTTTTCTTCCTTGTATAAGAAACTGAACCTAATTGACTCTGCGGTTTATTATGCTCTAAAAGGATTTAATTATGGAAAAGAAGTTTCTTTCAGAAAAGGGATTATGCTTAATGGAAATTTGCTTGCAGAATTATATGACTCAACCCAGCCTTCGCTGGCGCTTCAATATTATAAAATTGCTGCCGCAGCAAAAGATAGTTTATACGGAGTAAATACTTTGCAGGCGATCGAAAATCTTATAGCCAGGGAAGAAGCAAGACAAAAAGAACTAGATGATGCTAAATTAGCCTATCAAAATAAATTAAGATTGTATGGCCTTTTAACAGGACTCGCAGTCCTTTTAGCGATTGCATTGATACTTTACCGCAATAACAGGCAAAAACAAAAAACGAATGTTGTACTTCAACAGCAGAAACAAAAAGTAGAAACAACTTTATCAGAATTAAAATCTACGCAGCAACAATTAATACAAAGCGAAAAAATGGCCTCACTCGGCGAACTTACCGCAGGTATTGCACATGAGATACAAAACCCGTTGAACTTCGTAAATAATTTTTCTGAAGTCAACAAGGAACTCATTGATGAATTGCAACAAGAAATGAAATCAGGAAATGCAAAAGAAGTAATTGCCATCTCTAATGATATAAAAGATAATGAAGAAAAAATTCTTCATCATGGTAAACGCGCAGATGCAATTGTAAAAGGCATGCTGCAACATTCAAGAGCAAGTACAGGCAAAAAAGAATTAACGGATATCAATGCTTTAGCGGATGAATATTTAAGATTGAGTTATCATGGCATGAGAGCAAAAGACAAAAGCTTCAATGCAGAACTAAAAACTGATTTGGATAATACAATTGGAAAAATAAATGTAGTGCCGCAGGATATTGGAAGAGTGTTGCTCAACTTATTCAATAACGCTTTTTATGCCTGCGCTGAGCGAAGTCAAAGTGCTGTGACGCAAAATGCTTCGACAGGCTCAGCAGAACAACAGTATAAACCCACTGTTTCTGTTTGCACGAAGCGCATCAACTCCCCTTCAGGGGATGGGGGCATCGAGATACGTGTCGCAGATAACGGCACCGGCATTCCTCAAAAAGTTATTGATAAAATCTTTCAACCATTCTTTACAACAAAACCAACAGGACAGGGAACGGGATTGGGTTTGAGTTTAAGCTATGATATTATCAAAGCGCATGGTGGAGAAATAAAGGTAGAGACGAAAGAGGGAGAGGGAAGTGAGTTTCTAATTCATTTTCTGTCTGAACCACGATTTTCCTGATGTATCTGATTTTGTTGATAGGAGTTGAAATTATATCAGGTAAATCAGGAAAATCCCATAAATCGTGGTTGAGACAAAGCACATAGTGGGGAGATAAAAGCGGAGACGAAAGAAGGTGAGGGAAGTGAGTTTATAATTGTATTGAATAAATGAATCTTGTTCGTGAAATGTACAACATCATCCGGGAAAATCAAACTGAGATTTTTATGAACGATTGTTAAAGGAGATTTTCGTTTTCTACCTGAAAAAGATTTCAGCAATTGCAAACGCTATTACAGACGCAACAAGTCCGTACATAAAAATGCTGTATGAGGTGCGCAACAGCCTGTACTTTCGTCCCAAAACCCTTCCCTGCCAGTATAGGTCTTTTATAAGGCTTCCATATAAAAAATCATTGTCCTGCATCATTTTTGTCATCGCGTCCTCGTATTCTTTAAAGCCCATTTTGTAAAAGCTGCCGAAAAACATCAGGTTCACCGTTTTATTTTCAACTTGCTGTTGTGTGAAAATTCCGCTTAAAACCTTTGGGCGTGTAGCCAATACCGAATAAATAATGGCTGTTACACTAACCAATAACAGGATGATCGTTGGAATGATCAGATTGCGGTTGTCATCAAGATTGCGCACAATCAATCCCAATACAATTGAGATAATAATAGAATTTACCGAAATCATGATATGTGCCTTGTCATCAGCCATGGCACTTATGCGCTGGCTATTTGAAGAAGATAGCCTGAACATTGTTTGAATCCCGCTTACTGCATGCCTGTTTGTTTTTAACTTTTTTATAGTCCTTGTCTTTGGGGTTTTATCCTTATTGTCTTCTTTTTTAATTGTATTATTTTTTCCGGCCTCAACAACAGCCCCTGATATTTTTTCCTGCTGTTTTCTTTTCAATCTCTCCGTATTCGCATTTTTGATTTGTTCTAATAATAACCGGCAGTAATCAGTATGAAACCGGTGGGTCTCCAACATCTTAATATTTTCTTTTCTCCAGGCATCGCCATCTATTTTTGTGTTTTGCAGAGTCTCCAGCTCTTTTCTTGAAAGCCTGCTATACTCTTTAAATCTGTTTGTTCCCAAATAAAAGAGATCTGCGTCACAAACAATTTTTTCAACGAGAGAAACAGGACTCTGTGGTATTTTGGTAGCCAGGATGCACTTCTTAATTGCATCAATATCTTCTGTGCCAACCTCTATACTCTTTAAAAAATTTTCGGCTATTTCTGCACTTTTTTCCTCATGCGACCGGGGTTCTGCTACCAGGTATCCCGTATCATGAAACCAGGTTGCCGCACAAACTATAAACCAGTCGCGCTCATTTAACTGGTAATGATCTGCAATTTTTTTTGCTGCATCCACCGCATCATTCGCATGGGTATAATTGTGATAACACAGTCTTGCATCATTATGATCAATGTAAAATGAATTTACATGATCCACTATTTTTTTTAAGAGTTCACTATAATTCATTGGTGGAAGAATTGGAGTTAGACATGGCTTTCATTTCCTCTAATATAGATATTTATTGAAAGGAACTGTTTAGAACCTTTTAAAAACTTTTTTTCAAACCTTGTTGTACAAGATTGAATTTATCCCGATATACTTTTACTTTGCTTATATGGCTGCTGCCGGTTCATTAAAACACATTGTTACCTTAATCAAAAAAGACCTGCTGCTTGAAATTCGTCAGCAGTACACTTTTTATGGAGTATTGTTATATGTTGCCTCCACTATATTTATCGTATACTTATCAATGGGTGAGCCCGAAGAAACAGTATGGAATGCACTGTTTTGGGTGATACAGTTATTCGTTTGTGTAAATGCTGTTGCGAAAAGTTTCCTGCAGGACAGCAAAGGCCGCATGCTATACTATTATTCCATTGCCGGTGCAAGAGATTTTATTTTGTCCAAGCTGGCATTTAATGCAATGCTTATGCTCGTGATGAGTTTGCTCAGCCTTTTTATTTTTACTTTGCTGCTGGGCAATCCCCTTATACACGCCCTTCAATTTATAGGTATTAGTTTTTTAGGAGGCGTTGGTCTTAGTTTGATCTTCACGTTTCTTGCCGCTATTGCTGCAAAGGCGCAACAACAGGCAGCCTTAATGGCGATCATGGGTTTTCCCATCATTATACCGCAATTGCTGTTACTTGGTAAAATTGCAAAAGCTGCTTTCTCTCCGGTATTGCAGGGTGGTTTATGGAAAATGGTGTTATTACTTGCCGGGCTTGATGCATTGGTTATTTTGCTGGCGATTATTTTATTCCCTTTTTTGTGGAAAGATTGATGCGGGTTGCAAGGTGCAGGGTACAAGTAACAAGTTAAATGATTTTGAATAAACAATCAACATTTCCTTTCTTATGGTATTCGCTTTGCTAATTTCAGATCTTTATATGGTGAACATTTTTTCCTCAGCGTGTTTTTATTGCACTGCTTTCCCCTAAATTTGCCCCGCATATTTTTACATATTGCTTGCTCTATATCTCCAGGTCATGCTGGAAAAAGTTATTGTATGATTCGTCAATACTGGTGGAAAATACTTTCTTTTGTTTTACTCATGTACACTTGTATCTGGGGTTTTCTTGTACCAATCCCCGTTCTGGATGGCAGGCTACAGCAATCTGTTCGCAATCTTTTCTTTCACGCACCGATGTGGTTTGCGATGATGACCCTTTTTACTGTATCTGTTATTAATGCTATAAAATATTTAGGCTCACAAAATCCACGGCACGATACACTTACTGCAGAGTATGCACGCAGCGGAATTGTATTTGGTATATTAGGCCTTATTACCGGTGCCATTTGGGCTAATTATCAATGGGGTAAGCCCTGGAGCGGTGACCCAAAACAAAACGGCGCTGCAATTGCATTACTCATTTACCTTGCTTATTTCGTATTGCGTGGTTCGATGACGGATGTTGACAAGCGCTCACGTATAAGCGCAGTATATAATATTTTTGCTTATGCCATGTTGTTCCCGACAATATGGATATTACCAAGAATGACTGAGTCTTTACATCCCGGTGGTATGGGAAGCGAGGGTAATCCCGCATTAAATCCAAATGATACATCGCCCGAAATGGAAATGGTTTTCTGGCCCGCTGTTATCGGGTGGACGTTGCTCGGTGTTTGGATAACTACCCTTCGCATAAGATTACGCATTGTTACCGAAAAGAAACTTGCACATGAATAAATTGAGAGGAATAGCGCTCCTGATAGCTTTGTACTGTATGAGAGGAATTGCACTTGCCCAGGATGTGAATAATAAAACCGAAGAACCAACCGATTTTATGCGCAGCAACGGTAAAATATATGTTGTAGTGGCCGTTGTTGTAATAATTGTACTGGGAATTTTTATTTACCTGCTTAATCTTGACAAGAAGATAAAGAAGCTGGAAAAAGGTCAGTAAGATGAGAGTTGATCATCGCGTGAAAATAATTTAGATTTTTTTTGATCCTGCCGGCTTTTACACTGTTCTATAGTTACCACGTACTGATCCCGGGATTCCGGATTCGGTGAAATAGCAACGATGCAACGCAAACAAGCAGGTAATATAAATACGAAAGCGTGATACAAAAAAATAGAATTCAATTAGAAAAAAACAAATGTTAATTAGCGTAAAAAGAAAATTGTAAAATTTAAATCCCTTAACATGCCAGAACAACAGTATAGTTTTTTCGAAAGCGTTACGAAGAGCTTTGATAAGGCCGCTAAATTCACTAAATGGGAAGATGGCCTTCTTGAACAAATCAAAGCATGCAACGCTGTATATCAAATGCGGTTTCCCATTAAAAGAGACGACGGATCTATTGAGGTAGTAGAAGCATACCGGGTACAGCACAGCCAGCACAAGACCCCGTGTAAGGGTGGCATTCGTTTTAGCGAAGAAGTAAACCAGGATGAAGTGATGGCTCTTGCTGCACTTATGACTTACAAATGTGCTATTGTTAATGTTCCTTTTGGTGGTGCAAAGGGTGGTATAAAAATAAATCCCCGTGAATACAGTGAGTTTGAATTACAAAAAATTACCCGCCGTTATACAGCTGAACTGATAAGAAAAAATTTTATAGGACCGGGTACTGATGTACCTGCTCCTGATTATGGTACTGGTGAACGTGAAATGGCCTGGATCGTTGATACGTATGAAAGTATGAAGCCTGGTGAAATTGATGGCCTTGCATCAGTTACGGGTAAGCCTGTTACACAGGGCGGCGTTCGGGGCAGAAAAGAGGCAACGGGTCTTGGTGTTTTTTATGGTGTGCGTGAAGTATGCCATATTCGCGACATGATGAAAAAGCTTGGCCTGTCCCCCGGTATTAAAGGGAAGCATGTGGTGGTGCAGGGTCTTGGAAATGTGGGTTACCACTCGGCAAAATATTTCCGTCAGCATGGGGCTGTAGTTGTTGCTATTGCAGAATATGAAGGTGCTATATTTTCTGAAAAGGGTTTAAATGAAGAAGATGTTTTTCAATACAGAAAAAAAACGGGTTCCATTCTTAATTTTCCCGGAGCAAAAAACCTTGAAAAAAGCAGTGATGCATTAGAGCTTGAATGTGATATACTTATTCCAGCCGCACTTGAAAATGTAATTAATAAAGATAATGCCGAAAGGATAAAAGCAAAGATAATCGGTGAGGCCGCGAATGGCCCGCTTACTCCTGACGCAGATGAAATTCTAAACAGGAAAGGGGTATTGGTTATCCCGGACATGTATCTGAATGCGGGCGGTGTAACTGTTTCCTATTTTGAGTGGTTAAAGAATCTCAGCCATGTGCGTTACGGGCGAATGGAAAAGCGTTTCACAGAGAATTTAAATAAACAGATCCTTGGGACCATGGAGCAACTTACCGGTAAAACAGTTGATGAAAAAGAAAAAAGTTACATTGAACATGGCCCCAGTGAAGTTGATCTTGTGCACAGTGGTTTGGAAGAAACAATGATTGAGGCAACACACGAAATCATGAATTGCTGGAAGGCCAATCCGGCCATTCCCGATATGCGTACTGCAGCTTACGTGGTAGCTATTGATAAAGTTGGAACCGCTTACGCGGAGCTTGGCATTTTTCCGTAAGAGTAAAATATTATTTCAGGAAAAGCTTTCTGTCATTCACAGGAAGCTTTTTTTATTTGTTGCGGCCTGAACCGCAAAGAAAATTTTAAGTGGTTGCTTAAGCGCAAAAGAACATAAAAAAAATGTCACTTAAGAACGAAGTACATAAACAAAAAGCAAGTATCGGGTTGGGATAATAATGCAGCTGATGGAAATTTGTGTAACAAAATCAAACGATTTTAATTCCCAAAATGTATTAGTATTTTTCATCTAAATAATTAAAACAATGATTTTTATTAATAACATGCGTATTCTATTTTTGATGTATGAAAAACACATTTTATCTCCTTAGTACTAAATGATAAATCCTGTTTAAGTAACAAGTATATTTTAAAACTAAAAAGAAGTATATGAAAAAGTTATTTGCTCTTTTAATTGCGCTCTTTGTGTTCACCCTAATGGTATTTGCAAATGGGAATGAAAAACTTTTATACTCATTCAATAAGGCATTCCCCTTGGCAGAAAATGTAAAGTGGAGTGAAGACGCAAAAGGGTATTTTGTAAGCTTCACTCAATTTGGCATTCAAGCTAAAGTAGTATATGATCCGCAGGGCGATTTTATTTACGCATTGCGCTATTATAAAGAAGAGAACCTGCCTGTTTCTATTCTGCTGGCAGTGAGAGAAAGATTTGCAGATAAGAAGATTTCCGGGGTTACAGAGGAATCAACCCAGGATAATATTGCCTATCATTTAAGGTTAGAGGATGCAAAAAGCTGGTATGGTATTGCGGTAACACCCTCAGGAAGTATTACACTTGAAGAGCATTTTAAGAAGTGATCCATAGGCTTATTGCGTCATCAAAATTTACTATCAGTTTTTCTCATGTGCAACGGGTGGTTTTTACCACCTGTTTTTTTTATGAAGTTTTTTTTAGACATTTCTCGTGGTGCCAAACGATGTATATTTTTGAATCCAATATGCTGACTGGTTATATTTCGTTATAGGTGCGATATATTTTCTGCCATGATAAATTACTCACGGCATTAAAAATATACCAGGAGGCGACAAAAGAGAGCGCTGCAAATATTGAGACAAAAACTATAATGCGATACAGCAGGTAATGTATAAAGGCAACCACAATACCTAAAGTCATCGCGGCTAATACACGAATCGTATTTCCGGAATCAATTTGTTGTGGAGAAGAAAAAGGTAGTTTACTTACGCCCATATAAGCTGCGATGGCAGTGACAAGAAGTTCATTGGCAATGCCCAATAAAAGGTTTGGAATTGCAATCGGTCCGGCAAGTGATGTGATAAAAATAAAAATAGCCAGAACCAAGGGAAAGAAAAATTGTGCAATAGCTGCTTTTATTGAACCGCTTATCAGTTTGCCCGGATGAGCGACCGGTGTTATAAAAAATATCCACGCTGCCTTATATTTTTCATACATAGTAATTTGACCAAGTGCTGCAATAAGTAACAGGTTGCTACAGTAAATAAGGGCAAGCGTATAAAAAATACCGTGTTTAGTTTGGGAAGCTACATCTGCAAAAGAAAAAGTTTTATCTCTTATCAGCGTTGCAACAATAACAACAACTATATATCCAATTGCCGGGTAAACCTTCATTTTAAAATCGCTGCTGCGCAACATCATTTTCCACGTGAATAAAAAGCTTATTCTTTCTACACCTTTTTTTGTAAACAACTTTGACAACATACTACTGTAAAAAGATGATGCATTCTTTTTTGCAGGTTTATCAGTGTTTAAAAATTCACCAGTACTACCTGTTATCATTGAGAGTTTTTGGTTAAAGGAGGGTGCAAAATATTTTATAACAATCCATATGCTCAATAAAGGCACCATAATGGTTAGTGTAAGACACAGCCACAGTTGAAGCGTGTTATCCCAACCATACAATTGTTGCCATGCACCTGCAAACCAGTAAGTAGGTAAAAGAATAATCCCTGCATATTCGCTTATTTCGTATTGCGAAATGGATATCTCATCCATCAATCTTGGTACGAGTTGATAGCCTGCATAAAATAAAATGGCAAATGCTATTTGAATATAACTGATAATGCTTTGAAACTTTGACGGCGTTGTAAGTTTAAGAATTAATATATAACATGCATTAATGAGAAAGATAATGAATAATGTTGCCATTAGTGTGACAAAAAGAAAAGGAATTATACTAATAACGCCTTTGTTTAGGATAAGGAAAACAATCGCAGGAAGGATCATTGGTATTACAAGCTTGCATACATGGATAAAAATGTGGAGCAGTCTTGAAACTACGAAAGTTTTATCGCTTACAGGTTTTGGAAGAATGATGAAATTGTCGCGTACATCAATTAATACACCTGTAAAATCCGCAATAAGAATCGAGGCAAGTGTAATTACATAAAAAGAAAAATAGATCGTGAGTTTTGTTTCATAGCTTTTGCCAAACATAAAGCTGATAAGGAATAGCAATCCCATCAAGGCGGATAATAACATAGTTCCTAATGTTGCAAAACGTATCGGCTTATTATTTCGGCTCTTTTTTATTTGCTGAAAAGTATTTGGCCTTCTGTCATCCATAATAAGTTTGGCATTAAGAATAACTTTGAGCTGTTGCGTGTTAACACCAATTTTTCTGTATAAGGCAGAAGGTATAAGTACAAACCGTAATAAGGCAGCGTTTATAAAGTTCATGTCGGGAGAGATAGTGAATAAAGTATACAGGTTCTAAAGTCGTAAGGCTTTAGATTTTTTAATTAATTGGGGTAATTAAATGCATTAATGAGTTGGTCTGCAGCAGTGCTTAAAGAATCTTTTGCGGTAAGATTTGCAAATATTTTTTCAAGACTTTTATCGCCCTGCTGTTGTTTTAATTCGTCGAAGGTCCCATCAGCGATTACCGATCCCTCATTAATAAGTATTATTCTGTCGCTCACTTTTTCAACTACATCCATCATATGGCTGCAATAGAAAATTGTTTTTCCATCTTTCGCCAGCTTACTTAATAATTCTTTTACAATAATCACGCTGTTTGCATCTAAACCACTTAATGGCTCATCAAGAATAATAATATCCGGATTGTGTAAAAGTCCTGAGATGATAAGTACTTTTTGACGCATGCCTTTGCTGAATGTGTCCATCCTGTCGTTCATATTGTTTGTAAGCCCAAATGCTGCAAGCATTTTAGTTATCCGCTCCAGGGCTATATCTTTATTCATGTTATACAGCTCAGCCATCATGCTCAAAAACTCTATAGGGGTAAGCACATCATATAATTCGGCCAGTTCAGGTACATAACCTATATTACGTTTTACTTCAACAAGATGATCACGCAAATTCATATCTTTTACGTATACCTGCCCTTCGTAGTCAGTAATTAATCCGCAAAGGATTTTTACTGTAGTGCTTTTTCCGGCACCGTTTGGACCTATATAGCCAATGACCTGGCCGGGATAGATTTGGATGTCGATTCCTTTTAGCACCGGCCTGGAACCATAGTTTTTATAAAGGTTCTTTAAACTGATAATGGGTTTCATGTTCAGATTTTTAGGGACTATAACCGGAAGCAAAATTATGTATTATAAGCCTTGTATTCTTTTAAGACAGTTGATTACTAAAATGAAGTGCGATCACAAATGGTTAAATTTGAAAGATTGAATGCAATAGAAAAAATTTATTCAGCCATGGAATATAATATTGTAAATAATAAAGAAAGATCCAGATTTGAAGTGACGCTTAACGGAGAATATGCTTTTGTAGACTACAGGTGGCGCAAGGGAGATCTGGCAATAATGCATACAGAAGTGCCAAAAGAATATGAGGGAAAGGGTATAGCTGCTCTGATGGTTAAGCATGTTTTGGAATACGCAAAAAAAGAGCATTTAAAAATATTAGTCTATTGCCCTTATACGGCAATGTATATAAAACGTCATCCTGAATATAATGAACTGGTTGTAAAATTATAACTCAATCCTGGCGATCGTTTAGCATTTATTTTGTTGCATCAATTTTGTAATGCGGCTTTTCTTTAAAAAATGAATATGTTATACCGGAATTTATTGATATGCTCCCTTTGCATCTTGATCGGGTGCGCGCCAAAGTATAAAAATCCGCATGTAAGAATGGAAACAAAATTTGGAGATATAGAGGTGGAATTATTTCCTGACCAGGCGCCAAAAAGTGTAGCGGCATTTTTATCTTATATTGATTCAGGTTATTACAGGAATGCGGCCTTTTACAGGGTACTTCGGGATGATGAACAACCCATGGATGCCCCTAAAGCAGAATTGATACAGGGCGGAATATGGAAAACAAATTACAAGCTCTCTGCTTCGCTCCGCGGCATTCCACATGAGACAACACAACAAACAAAAATTTTGCACAAAAATGGTGTGATCTCCCTGGCAAGACAAGCGCCGGGAACAGCAAATACCGAATTTTTTATTTGTGTGGGTGATCAGCCCGGGTTTGATTATGGCGGAGCAAATAATGCTGACGGGCAGGGCTATGCAGCGTTTGGCAAGGTTGTAAAAGGCATGGACGTTGTAAGAAGTATTTACGATGCCCCGGAAAATGATGGCGAACTTGATCCTCTTGTTTATATCTATAGCATAAAAAAGCTGTGACACTTTATCGGCTCATGAGGAACAGTAAAGAAAAAGCTATTGCCTGTATTCAATGTCAATTGTGCTGCTGACTGTAAGATCGGAAGAAACGGTCAGCTCTTCTCTTTTATTGCCATAAAGGATTTCAAGTTTGGCAGTGTTAGGAGGAAATTCGCCCAAATTATGTGCATGAAAAACCAATGTATTTATCCCGGACTTACTTACGGGAATTTTTATTTCCAAAGCACGTGATGTTAAGGAAAGTTTGTCAACAACAACCCTGTCATTATAAATGACAGATGCTATATCTCCATCCACAACGCCATTATCATATACTCTCAAAAGAATTGAATCTGTATTTACTATTAAAGTTCTTATTACATTCTTTTTTCTTTCTGCATAACCTTCCGGCAATGCTGAAGCAGTATCGAGGGATTTTTTTACTGACACAGGCGTATTTTTCTTTATTGTTAGAGAAGAATTTTTATCAGGCAAAGCGCCGGGTGGTTTCTGCGGAGCGCCCGATACAGTATGGTGTTCGGATGAAACAATGCTGCCGGCGGCTAAAACAGCGACTCTTTGTTCGGGTGGAGCATTCTGTGGTATTGATACTGAAAGGGTTTTATCTAACGATGCCGAAGTTTTTTGCGATAGTTGTAAAGTTGTATCATGGCCTGATGTGGCAATATCACCGGCAGGTAAAACAGCGGTCCTCTGCTCCGGCGGAGCATTCTGCGGTATTGATATTGAAAGGGTTTTATCTAATGATGCGGGTGGCTTTTGTGTTACCTGTAAAGCAGTATTGTGTTCAATAACAGCAACGCTGCCGGCAGGCAACAGGGGAATTCTTTCTGTGGGTAAAGTAGTTTCGACAGGCGAAACCACAGGTTTAGTATTTTGCACTACTGCGGCAGTATCTGTTTCAGGAGCTTGCTCTTCTGCCAAAGCATATAGTTCGTCTTTTTGTGACCCGTTAAACTTGTCTATTTCCTCTGAAAATTCAGCGATCCAGGTGCATTCAATGGAGCAGCCCTTGGCCTCGCCCTTTAAAAAGAATCTTCCACTTTCAATTGAATATCCCAGCGTTTGCGGTTTGCAGGTATTACACTTTACTTTCCACGTACCGATATTGATAACAACCTGCCGGTCACGAACGGTGCCTGAAATCTTTGTATCAAAATGGATAGAAGGATCTGAAGGCTGGATGGTTTTCATAACACCCTCAAAATTCTTCCCCTTTACACTGTAGACGGTAAGTTCCAGGTTATAATTTTCAGGATTAGCGCCTAACAAATATGCTCTTCCTTCCCAGGTTCTTTTTAGCCACGATGCATCCTGGGCATAACATGTTGCGGCTGTTATAAGAACTAAAAACGCCGTGAAAGGGTACATTATCACTCTTCGCGCCAACATCTTTGAGGTTTATTTCTGATTGCAAACTAAGATTATTTAATCATCCAATGAAGTATATCCTTCAGCGCCGGCGCATTCAGCAGAAATTTAAAACTTTGTTAGCAGGAGATAATAAAAGTATTTAATACCTGAAATCTAAATGGAGAATATCTTGTGCAGTAAGTATAAGTCTTCGAAAATATGGGTTCGCTTAAAAAGCTGTAAAGGTCACGTTATCATTCTTTTGATATAAAATCAATTCATGCCCAATGGATAACTGATAGCCACCATTAATATTTCAAGGTGGTAAAAATTATTAACGGTAGCAATAAGGTTCATTTCATTGCTGTAAACATCGTAATAGCCATGATTAAAAAAATGAAGATAAATTCCCTGCTTATAGTAAAAGGTACTATACTTACCCTCCTTGTCTTTCATATAGACCTTTTCAAATTGCCTTTTCAGGAGGTAGGGCTCATTAATTTGTAAGAACATGGATTTCAGGTTTTGGGTAATTAAAAAACTAAAATAGGGAAAAATATTTTTGAACTGTCAAAGTATTATCCACTTTCTATACAATGTTATCAACATATAATATAGAGGTATAGAGAATAAAAAAGCCCTGGTAATACATCAGTGGCTTTTCAATTGATGATGTATACCAGAGCTATTTCTTTGCCCGAATTTAACTTACCATATATTTTGATAACCAAAAGCCTCTTATAAAAAGGAAAGAATAAAGGTATCGCACATACATACGGGAAGAGGATAATTTGGATTTATATATATCCAAATCAGACATTAAATAACATAAGCACACCTGTAATCTGCCCGCGCTAATTAAAGTATTTGCAGAATTATTACTATTAAAAAATAGCAAACAAAGTGCATTTAGAATATTCTTTCGGGGTTACCTTATAGAATTCTTTAAAACATTGAGTGAAATAGGAGGGTGTTTCAAAACCGCTGAGATAAGCGGTTTCTGATACATTCTTCCCGGACCGAAGAAATATGGCAGCTCTTTTTAGCCTGTATTGTCTTATTAATTCATTGGCAGATAACCCGATAATACTTGACAATTTCCTGTTTAAAGTGCTTTTGCTTATAGCCAGGTTGGTAGCTAAAAATCCAACAGTTAAGAAAGGGGTGTCAAAATTATCTTCGATGATCTTATATAAATTTTCCAGGAAATCATTACAGGTATTGTTTGCAGTCCATGAATTTTGGAAGTTCAGATTCTCCTGGTAAGCGGGGTTAACGAGATTTGTTTTCATAATCTTTTGAATACACAAATCTATTTCCGCGGCAAAGGGTTCTCTAATTGGTTTTTGCTATACGGTTTTTGGAACACCGCAGAATTTGCCAGTACAAATCTCCAGCCATAAAAAATGAATCAAAACGCAAAAAGGGATCAGTTATATGGGGCATCTATGCGGATTTTGCAAAAACCAATATGATCAATTGTAATAATTGCTAAATTTTAAATTGAATAAAGGCTGGAATTAATTGAGCTTTTATTCTGTGCATTATTATTATTGTATGCAAACGAACGGTTGTATGTTATGATAGCACGGAACAATGAACCAGTTGTTTCATATAATGAAGTGATATACCTGTTGCATGATCTATTTCCTCAATTCCTGCTATTTTATGATTTCTTACTGCGGGTAAACAATATTCAGAAGTTAAATAACCGCTGTACCCTATGTGTTGCAGTTCTTCGATAAACGCCTGGTAATTAACAAGCGACGCTGAAAAGGAGGATGGATCCTACATAATTTCACCACCATTTGTTTTACTGAAGTTCCACGCACCATAATGCATATGTACAATTTGCTTTCCGCATTTTTGTACAGCCTCCCGAGCATATTCATCTTCCTGCCTGTCGTAAAACAATGGCACATCTAAACACAGTTTTACATTTGTGCGATCAATTTCCTGTATCATAACAAGCGCATCTTCATAGCCGGGCGAAATAACCGGTGCGTGATTTTGCAGAGCGATTATAATGCCCATCTCATTAGCCCAACCTGCAACCTCTCTAATGCCTTCCACGCAATGATTCCATTTACGCAATGCGTGAGGATATAAAGGGTTCTCCCCGTAAATGGGGATACGATTTACCACTTTCAGGAATAAAAAACTTTTGCGCTAACAATCATTTTTGTAAAGCAAACTAAAATTCTGAAAACACCGGGGCAAGCACTAAAGATAGCCTCATAAAAAAATAAAGAATGATGCAAACCATGAAACCAACCAAACTTCATACAGAAATGCTGGAAGAAAAATATGGAAAAATTGATGTACAGATCTTGTGCGATGATGACAACCTTAGAGAAGTATTGCTAACGGATGAATTGCATATCACGAGAACGTACGCACTTACCATGAAAAATAAAGAATGGCAACAGAATGAAGAAATATGCAGCGTAAACAGGGCTATACAAAATGGTGAAGCAATTGGAAAGGCATTTAAATCAAGGGGCTATGAAATTCAAAAAAATGTTTTGGATGTGTACATAACAACGCTGCCCTACTGGCTGCAACTGGTATTTGCAACAGAAAGTAAAAGAGCGAAGACAAGAATAACAGAGTTTATCATAAAAAAACATAATGAAATTTATAGCTACGGTCTTATTACGGAGATATATTCCCCCTCTTTTAGAAAACCTGTTGTTAATACAGCCGATGAAATGCAGATAAATATGCCTTCGCCTGCGTTACTTAAACTCGGCTTTAGCAAAGAAGAGATATGGGCATCGCTGGAGAGCAAAGCGCTGGCTCCGGATTTTACAAAGTTGTATTCTTCTGTTGTAGCGGAAGTAAAAGAAAAGGTGCACAATATCATAATGGATACTCTTCCTATGCTATTAGTTAATTGAAAGGATCATTGATGGGTTAATGATTCATAAAAACTATGTATGAAAACAAGTAAAGACAAGATAGAACTGGTTACAGCTATTTCAGGCATTCTTGCAAAGGAGAACGTAAATATTGTTTCTATGCGGGAACACGTAGACAATTTCAACAACCGTTTTTTTGCAAGGATAGAAGTTGAACAATGTGCAGATACAAGAACGCTTGAGGAAAAATTATATGATGTGCTGCCTGCGGATGTAACGGTTAAAGTAAACCCGTCGCCGGAAAAAAAAATTATTGTACTGGCAACAAAAGAACACCATTGCCTTGCCGATATTCTTATCCGTAATCAGTTTAAAACATTAGGAGCTTCGGTGCAATGTGTAATTGCTAATCACACTACTTTATATAATCTCTGTGAGCGGTTTGAAGTACCTTTTTACCATGTATCCCACGAGCAAAAAGACAGGGCTGCATTCGAAGCGGATATGCTCGATATTATTTCGCGGCATGATGTTGATTACCTGGTGCTTGCAAAATTTATGCGCATTTTATCGCCGCAGTTCATAGAGCGATTTCCTATGCGCATCATAAATATCCATCATTCTTTTTTGCCTGCATTTATAGGTGCAAATCCTTACAGGCAAGCGTTTGAACGCGGTGTGAAGCTCATGGGCGCCACCGCTCATTTTGTAACAAATGAACTTGATGAAGGTCCCATTATTGTCCAGCAAATCGCCCCTGTTAATCATTCATTCACCTTAGCTAATATGATAAAGACAGGTAAAGAAATTGAAACGGCCGTGCTTGCAAAAGCATTGCAACTGGTTTTTGATGACAGGGTTTTTGTGCACCAGAATAAAACGGTAGTGTTCGAATAGAAAAAAGAAATTGTTTAAGTGCTTAATGGTTAATTGTGGACTTGAGTAATCAATTAAGCTATCAAACAATTTTACAGGTAACAATCCAACATTATGAAAAAGTTTTTTAGAGTAACGTTCGCGGTTATCGCTGCACTGCTGATCCTTGTTTCTGCGGTTGCTGCTTATGTGTCATTTGCATTGCCGGATATTGGCGACGCCCCTGATATAAAAGTAAAGCTAACACCGCAAAGAATTGAACGTGGCAGATATTTGGTAAATAGTGTTGCAGCCTGCATGGTTTGTCATGCGCAAAGAAATTTTGCATTGTTCGCGGGTCCCGTTGACTCTGCAACCTTTGGAGCAGGCGGCGAAAAGTTTACAAGAGAAATGGATTTTCCCGGAAACCTTTATACAAAAAACATAACGCCTTATGCATTGCAAAGCTGGACAGATGGAGAAGTATTCAGAGCCATAACCGCGGGGGTAAGCAAAGATGGCGCTGCGCTTTTTCCTCTTATGCCTTACGATCACTATGCGCAAATGGATAAAGAAGATGTGTATTCCATGATAGCTTATTTAAGAACACTAAGACCAATAAAAAGCAAAATACCAGAAAGGGAACTGGACTTCCCTCTAAACTTTATTGTAAATACTATTCCTGTAAAAGCTGCATTAATAACAAAAGTTGATTCATTCAATACAATTGAATACGGAAAATATTTGGTGAATGCTGCAAGTTGCATGCAATGCCACACTAAAGAAGTTAAAGGAGATATTATTGCGGGCAGTGAATTTAGCGGTGGTCATCAGTTTATGATGCCCGCGGGCACAGTGTATTCTCCAAACATAACGCCCGATAAAGAAACCGGCATTGGCGGCTGGACAAGAGAAGCATTTATCCGGCGATTTAAATTCTACGCAGATACATCTTATCATCCTGTTAAACTAAAACCAACGGATTTTAATACGCCGATGCCGTGGATTACCTACAGCACAATGACAGAAAAAGATCTGGGTGCCATTTACGATTATTTGCAAACAATAAAACCGATAAAAAATAAGGTGGAAATTTTCTTAAAAAAATAGGAACGGTTTTTTGAATGAATCAGGAATATAATTCTTGTGTAGTCAGCAAAAGCTCACAATAAGATTTTCTGCAAAAAGATTCTCTGCACATGATGAAGCAATGTTCACAAAAAAACAAAATAAGCTTACATGAAACCTTCAATTTCTTACATTTCTAATCTCACTCCTTTAAGAGGATTTGCCGCATTAATGGTTGTAGTATATCACTTCGAAGAAGTGATCGGCAGATTTGTCAATGCCGGCGATTCTATGTTCATACGAAAAAGTTATCTTATGGTCGACCTGTTTTTTGTGATGAGCGGGTTTATCATTTTTCATGTGTACAACAAGGATTTTAAGAACAGCATTGATCGTCGTTCATTCAGTAAATTTCTCGTTGCAAGATTTGCAAGGATTTACCCCTTGCATTTTTTTATGTTATTGATCTCAGTACTCATGATATTTATAACAGGTGTTAATCCCGTATTTAATCCCGCGGCAATTCCAACCCATATTTTGCTACTGCAATCTTTCGGCATTCATAAAATTTTTACTTTAAATGTACCGTCATGGAGCATTAGCGCAGAATGGTGGTCTTACATGATATTCCCGCTGGTTGTGTTATGCATCAATAAAAGAAAATGGTTGGCTGTAACATGTTGCATTATATTTATTATCACTGCTTATTTATCAATCATGTACCTGCTGCCGAGAACGAATCCTTTAAACCCTTTGCTTCCTGTGCCCCACGATCTTAATTCAACTTTTGATTATGGCTTTCTTCGAGGCATGGCCGGTTTTATAACAGGTATGATACTTTATTTATTTTATCAGTCAAATCGCATTAAAAATGTTTTCAAAAAGGATATTCTGTCGCTGGTAAGCAGTGTGGTGTTAATTGCAGCTATGCACTTTGGTATCAATGATGTGCTGTATGTTCCTTTGTTTGCTCTTCTTGTTCTTGCATTTGCCAGCAACAACGGACACGTCACAAAGCTTTGCAACAATCGCGTGTTGCAATACCTGGGTGATATTTCCTATTCAATATATATGACCCAACTGATCATTCTTTTTTTCGTTCCTGCAATCATAAAAGCATCAGGAATAACAATACCCACGACTGCAGACAAAACTTTTGCTTTCTCTACGGGTATTTGGTACTGCCTGTTCATTCTTGTTTTATCTGTAGCTCTTTCTTCGCTTACCTATTACAGAATCGAAGTCCCGCTTAGGAAATGGATTAATAAAAAATGGTCGCAAAGAAAATACATCAGTTATTATTTTGATGATACTGTTCGCAAGGCTTCATGATTTTTTGAGCGGGCTATATCCCTCTTGTGATGCTACGATTGCGTCGCATCTTTCCGATTTACCGGGATCCGCCTGCAGGACTTGTACGCTGTATCACACAGGGCACCAATCAGGATTATCGCATCGAAAAATATAAAGCATTAAAATATCAACAGGAAAAAAAATACAATGATGAGCTTATTCAAACTGAAAAAAATTTTCTGCAGAAACAGTTTTGTCGTGGTTTCTTCTATTTTCAATGATGATCGCGATGGCTATAGAAACATCTGCTGAAATTTCAATCGGTTCATAGTAAAAATAATTCATCAATTAAATCAGTCTACATGCAGAAAAGTACATTAATAAAAAATATTCCCTTTGATCATTTAATAAGTTCAGGCAAACGAATCCTGTTCGCAACTGTTCCGGGGGATGGTCATTTCAATCCCCTTACTGGTCTTGCAGTGCACTTGCAATATATTGGTCATGACGTGCGTTGGTACACTTCAGCAACATATGCAGAGAAATTAAGAAAATTATTGATCCCGCATTACTCTTTTAAAAAAGCAGTGGATATAAACGGTGAGAATGGTGAACAGCTATTTCCTGAAAGAAAGAATATCAAAGGAATGATAAAGAGGCTTTGTTTTGATCTGATCAATGGCTTTATTCTTCGCTCAACAGAATATTTTGAAGATATAAAAGAGATACATAAAAGCTTTCCGTTTGATATGGTAATATGTGATTGCATGTTTATGGCGATACCATTTATAAGGGAGAAACTTCATGTTCCGGTCATTTCTGTTGGAGTGCTGCCACTTACTGAAACATCAAAAGATCTTGCACCGGCCGGTTTAGGCTTAATGCCCTCCGGCACTTTTTGGGGAAGAAGGAAACAGGACTTGCTTCGTCTCGTTGCGGATAAAATTTTATTCAGTAAGCCTAATAAGGTAATGACATCCCTTTTGAATCGGTATGGAATCAAAGTGGAGGGTTCAAATGCTTTTGATATGCTAATTCGTAAGTCGACTTTATTATTGCAAAGTGGCACGCCTGGTTTTGAGTACTACCGTAGCGATCTTGGAAGAAACATTCGTTTTATTGGCGCGCTATTGCCTTATAACGCTAAAAATAAAAGGCATTCCTGGTATAATGAAAAGCTCACGCAGTATTCGAGAGTGTTATTGGTAACGCAGGGTACGGTTGAAAAAGACACCTCAAAATTATTGATACCAACCTTGGAGGCATTTAAAGACACCGATTATCTTGTAGTAGCAACAACGGGTAGTTCAGGAACAAAAGAGTTGCAGGAAAAATATGCATTTGATAATATTATCGTCGAAGATTTTATTCCTTTCTCAGAGGTGATGCCTTACGCGGATATCTATATTACCAATGGCGGATATGGCGGCGTTATGCTTAGCATCCAAAACAAATTGCCGATGGTAGTTTCGGGAGTACACGAAGGCAAGAGTGAAATAAATGCAAGAGTTGAATATTTTAAACTGGGTATTAACCTGCGTACAGAAAAACCAACACCATCGCAAATAAGAAAAGGTGTAGAAAAAGTATTGAATGACCAAACCTATCAAAACAACATAGACAAATTAAGTAACGAATTCAGCAGTTATAACCCGTACGAATTATGTACTTTTTATATCAGCCAGGTTTTAAATAAACAAAATCGTATAAAAGTTTTTTAACCGGCTGCGACATACCTTTATGAGGCAATTCGCCTGCTAAAAAATTTTATTGAGTTCTTAAATGTGTGAACTATTATGCAGCAAAATACATATGCTATTTCCGGAGGTGAAGAAGGAAAAAGCCGCTTAAATATTCTTGCGGCTGCGATGCAGCCGTACACTCAGGCGTGGCTCATGAATGCGGGTATTACAACGGCCTCAGGTTTTCTTGATACAGGCTGTGGCGGAGGAAACGTTGCATTGCTTGTTGCTAAACTTACAGGTGAAAAGTGCAGAATAATTGGAATTGATTTCGACAATGAAATCCTAAAACTCGCAAAAGAAGATGCATTAAAAGAAAACGTGCATAATATTCAATACGTACACAAAGATATTTTTGGAATAGATTATAAAAATGATTTTGATTTTGTGTACGCAAGATTTTTGCTTTCACATTTGGGCGATCCTCTTACTGCATTGCGTAAAATGAAAGAGGCTGCGAAGCCAGGCGGAAAGATCATTGCAGAAGATATTCAATTCAGCAGGCAGTTCTGTTATCCTTTCAATGCGGCTTTTGAGCGCTATTCAAAATTGTATCCTGAAACAGTAAAAAGAAAGGGGGGTAATGCAGAATTGGGTTCTTTTTTACCTGCATTATTTACAGATGCAGGAATAAAAATTATTGCAATGGATGTGATACAACCTGTATTTATTTCTGGCGAAGGAAAACAGGTCGCTTATGAAACAATGGACAAAATAAAAAGTGCACTGATCGAAGAGGAACTGGAAAATGAGCAAACAATAAATGACATTTTGAAAGACTTAAAAAAATTTACCGACGATAATAACTCCCTCATATCTTTTCCTGCCATTTTTAGAATAACGGGCATAAAAAATTGAATCATATCAAACATGTGCGCATAAACATGACTTTAAAAATTTGCATTTCATGTCGTGAAATGCAACGATTGTAGAAAGTTGCAGGGTTACTGCAACATTTTCGGGCAAAAATAAAAACTACTCAATATTGATTTATCACCGTGTTTTACAACTGTGAAAAACATTCTAAAAATTCCCCACTTTCGGTTATAGGCAGCTTTACATTTTCAATTCATTTTTGCGGACAAATTTTTAATCATCTAAAAATCTAAAAACGTGAAAACAATTTTTATTTCTTTCGTCACACTACTTTTTGCTTTTACTGCAATGGATCAACTTACAGGCAAATGGGAAACTCAACCCTCCTCCAAAGGAAATGTTACAAGCGCAGTATTTAGAAACGACGGCAGCTTTGACGGCTACATTAATAAAAAACCTTTTGTAACCGGTAATTATTCATACAACGCTGAAGACAGCGTACTGACATTTACAGATAATGGTTGCAACGGAGCGACCGGGGTTTATAAAGTAAATTTTTTCAATAATGCAGATTCATTACGATTTGTTCCTATCACTGATACCTGCACTGAAAGAAGAGAGGGTATGCAAAGGCTTATTATGGGCAGAGTGAAATAAATGCTATATCCCACGAGCAAATTTTGAATAGCAACCAGCACTTAAGTAAAATGAAAATAATTCTCGTTTTCACTTTCACAATCTTACTCCTTGCAGTTACTTCAACAGATAAAATTACAGGAAGGTGGGAGAGCAAATTGCCTGATGGAAATATACTCGGAGTAATATTTAAATCAGACAATTCTATGGAAGGCTATTTTAATAAAAAGCCGCTTTTCAGTGGCACCTATGCATGGAGTGATAGCATATTTTCTTTTGAAGACAATGGTTGCGGGAATATAAAGGGAATTTATAAAATTGTTTTTTTCAGTAATTCAGACTCAATGCACTGGGAAGTTGTAAATGACAGTTGTGAAGGACGAAGGCGGGGAATGAATAAAATGGTTTTTGGCAGAGTAAAATAAAATCATATTCGTCATAAAAGAATAAAAAGATGAAAAGATATATCGTGCTTAGTGCTGCAACCGTTGTAATCATTGCTGGTCTTTTTTCTTTTAATAAGGATAAGCCTGCGGATAAAGCAGAACTTGGAAGGCTTTTATTCTTTGATCCTATTCTTTCAAAAGACAGTACTGTAAGTTGTGCAAGTTGCCACAAACCCAATTATGCCTTTGCTGATACTTCCGCAACAAGTCCTGGTGTTGGTGGTGCTAAAGGTGTAAGAAATACTCCTTCAGCGATGAATGTTGCACTGCAATCAGTTTTCTTTTGGGATGGCCGGGCAAAAAATTTAGAAGAACAGGCATTGTCACCAATTGAAAATCCTGCAGAGATGAACTTGCCTCTTGATAATGCATTGATGCGATTGCAACAAAGCGATAAGTATAAAACATACTTTCAAAAAATATTTAACAGTGGCCCAACGCGTAAAAATCTTTCTGAAGCAATAGCAGCTTTTGAACGTACACTGGAAACGAGCGATAGCCCTTTTGATGTATGGAAATTTTATGATGATTCGAATGCCGTTGATGATGCAGTAAAAAGAGGATTTAATGTTTTCAATACGAAAGGCAAATGCATCAAATGTCATTTCGGTTCAAACTTCACACTAAATGAATTCCGCAACATTGGTTTGTTCAATGGCAAAGAATTAAATGACAGCGGGAGGATCACAATATCTGGCAAAGCAGAAGACCTTGGAAAATTTAAAATAGCAGCACTTCGCAACGTTGCCGTTACTGCGCCTTATATGCACAATGGTATGTTCAAAACTTTAAAAGAGGTGATTGATTTTTATAATGAGCCTGATAAGATTGTACCAAATGCTGTTAACAGGGACAGCTTACTGGTAAAGCCTCTTGACCTGACAGAAAATGAAAAAAAAGATCTTGAAGCCTTTCTTAATTCTCTTACTGATAAAAGATTTACAAAAGATGAGTCATTTTATTGATCTGAAAAAAGAATCATCCCCATATAAAAATCTATGCCCGCATTTGGTGCTGCCTATTCCCTTTTTTTAGTGCGATTTAAAAAAGGTTGGCACGCATCAGTTTTACACTCTCAAAATTCAAACTCGTAATGAAATTAAAATTAGTAGCTGCAATTTTTTATGCAACGTGCCTAACGTCTAATGCGCAAAATGAATATCCCGCTACCAGGCAACAACCTGTTACCGATGATTATTTCGGCAAAAAAATTACAGACAATTATCGCTGGATGGAAAATATGAATGATACGGCGGTGCAGCATTGGTTTAAAGCGCAGGCTGAATACACCGGGAATATTTTAAACAACATTGAAGGAAGGGATGCGTTGCTGAATGATATGATAAACATCAGCAACATTAAAACAGTATCGGTATCTGATATTACAATTGAAAACAACCGCTACTTCTATCGCAAAACATTCGCCGATGAAAATGTAAGCAAAATTTATTATCGTGAAGGTAAAGATGGCAAGGAAGTTTTACTGGTTGAGGCAAATGATTTTTCAAAAGATAAGAATGGCTCGGTTGCTTATTTTGTTCCAAGTCACGATGGTAAAAAACTGGCTTTTGGTATTGCAGAAGCCGGTGTTGAAATAGCAACAATTTATATGCTTGATGTTGATACAAAAAAATTATACAATGAAAAAATATTTCCAAGCTGGTTTGGTATCAATGGCTGGACAAACGATAACAAAGGTTTTTTATATACACTGCAACGATCAGGCAAAAGCGATGCAAAGGAAATGCTGCTTGATACAAGAGTGATGTACCACATAGCAGGAACAGACACAGCAAATGATAAAGAAATTTTTTCACGCAGAAAATATCCGCAATTAAATATTCAGCCTGAAGATTTGCTATTTGTAAATATTTCAGATGATGGCAAACATCTTGTTGCCATGCGCTCCGGTGTTGATGCTGATTTACATAGTTATTATGCACCTGCATCAGCACTGCTGCAGGCTGTTATTCAGTGGCAGCCATTTACAAAACCAGAAGATGGCATAACAAATATTATTTTTCACAAAAATGATTTGTATCTATTGTCGCATAAAAATGCATCAAACTATGAAGTGCTTGTAACAGATGCAGCCACACATAGTGTACAGAAAGCATCCGTTATTATTCCGCAATCAAAAAATACGATAGAAGCAATTTACCCTGCAAACGATTATTTGTTCATACAATATACTGATGGCATCAACAACACACTGCAACGTTTCAATTATATAACAAGGAAGACAGAAGCTGTAAAACTTCCTGAAAACGGCGCCATCAGCATTACCGGTGTATCGAAAAAAAGAAATGACATTACTGTACGCATCACTTCATGGAAGATGCCGCCGGTATTGTACGATTACAATGCAGTTGCTGATAATTTTTCAACAAGTATTTTTAATGCTGATGCGGTTTATCCCGGTGTGGATGATATTGTTGTTGAAGAAATTGAAGTGCCCGGGCATGATGGCACTATGGTCCCGCTCTCTATCTTTTATAATAAAAGTGTAAAGAAAGATGGTTCAGCGCCATGTATACTCGCAGGCTATGGAAGTTATGGGATCACCTATCATCCGTTCTTTGCACCTTTTTTATTAGCCGCAGTAAACAAGGGTATCGTTGCAGCATGGGCGCATGTGCGCGGTGGCGGTGACAACGGTGAAAACTGGCATCTTGCGGGCTTTAAGCAAACCAAGCCCAATACCTGGAAAGATTTTATTGCATGTGCAGAATATCTTGAACAGCACAACTATACTTCATCAAAAAAATTAACGGGCTGGGGTGTGAGTGCAGGCGGCATCACCATAGGAAGAGCCGTTACGGAGCGCCCTGATTTATTTGCTGTTGCTATAAACGAAGTAGGCATAACCAATGTGTTGCGTTTTGAAGCAACGCCCAACGGGCCCAACAACGCAAAAGAATTCGGTACCGTAAAAGACAGCAGCGAAGCAATGGCTTTGATTGAAATGGATGCATTGCATCATGTACAAGGCAATACAAAATATCCTGCAGTGTTGTGCATGACGGGCATGAACGACCCTCGTGTTATTCCCTGGCAGCCGGGCAAATTTGCGGCGGCGCTGCAACAATCTTCATCATCGGGTAAACCTGTTTTGTTGCGGGTAAATTATAATACCGGTCATCATAACGAAGATAAAATAATAACGTTTAAAAATTTTGCAGATGCTATTTCATTTGCTTTATGGCAATGCGGTGATCCCCGGTTTCAGCCAAAGAGCGAAGCAAAAAGTTTGAGCGACGAAGAAAAAGGATTGTATGAACTGTTATTGCATGATTAAAATTGGTTTTTATGTATTTACCTTTTGCTCTCTGGTTGCCCCCTGTGCGCATACGTAAAAATTTTCTCATCAGAACCGGTTACAAACTTTCCCGTAGTTGGTAATTTTTTCAAAAGCCATTCACCACAAAATTTGCGCCTCAAAAACTTACCGATGAAATATGAAGAACAGTTAATATCATGCTGCTTATCTCTATAGTCATTAAATAATCTTTTCTAAAAATCTTCTCTAAACAAAATTCTAACGTATGCTTTGTGCATTTTATAATGCGCATCTCTAAACTGTTTTATTATTTAAAAATAAACGATCATGAAAAACAAAAAAGTTTTACTCTTTTCTTTTACTGCATTACTAAGTAGCAGCACATTAATAGCACAAACCGGTCAATGGAAATTAACGGGCAACAACCTGAACGGAACTCAAAAGCTTGGCAGCACCAACAACTTTTCGCTGGATTTTATTACAAACAATGTTAAACGCATGTCGCTTTCCAATGCAGGCAATATGGGCATAGGAACTACTGCACCGCTTTCAAGGCTGCATGTGCAAACAGGCGGCTCAGGTATAACGCCTTTTTTTCAAAGCATAATAACGGCTGAAAATTCTTCGAATTCCTATATTAATTTACTTGCACCAAAAGCAAATGAAACGGGCATATTATTCGGAACATCTGAAAACAATGTAAGCGGTGGCATTATTTATAACAGCGGCTTCCAGGGCAGTGCTCCCAAAGCTTTGCAATTCCGCACCAATGGCAATCTTCCCCGCATGGTATTAACAGATGCAGGAAATGTTGGAATAGGAACAACCACTCCAAAATCCAGCCTGCATGTTTTTAGGGGTAGTGCAGGCGGCGCCGCTCCTAATATAGAATCTCCTATAGTGGCAGAAGCAAATGGGAATGCATTTATTAATCTGCTTACGCCTTTGACAAAAGTGAGCGGTATTTTGTTTGGAAATAACTCAAATGTTGCCGAGGGCGGCATTGTATATAGCGGAGGACAATCCAGAATGGAATTCAGAAGTGACAATAACATCACTCGTCTTGTTTTACAAAAAGACCTGTTTGGTCCAAACACAGGGCAGTTAGGAATAAATACCACTCCTGATGTTGATTTGCATTTAGTGCATCCCGCTATTGCCAGCTTTGACCCGCACGGCTTACGCATACATCATGTTTCGCAATTTGGCAATACCTCATGGCTTCTTTATACCACAAGCAATGGAAGTCTGGAATTATACAGGGATAATAATATCAGCAGTGCCATTGGTCGCTTCGATGGTGCGAGTGGCATTTACACACCTCTCTCTGATGCGAGAATGAAAAAAGACATTGAAAAAGCTCCTGATGTCCTGGAAAAAGTTTTGCAGCTCAATATAAAAAAATATCATTTTCTCAAAAACAAAACTGAAGACAAAAAATATTATGGCATGATCGCACAGGAGGTAGAAAAAATATTTCCTGAGATCGTGTATCATAATAAGATCGATGGTGGTGTTGGTGAATACTATACGATGGATTATTCTGCATTTGGTGTGATCGCGATAAAAGCAATACAGGAACTGGTAAAAACAAATGAGGCATTGAAAACAGAGAATGATGAAGTAAAATCCGAAATACGAAATCTGAAATCCGAAAAAGATGAACATGAAAAAAGAATTGAAAAGCTTGAAGCGATGATGAATGCACATTCCAACAATGATCCTCGATCATCAAAAAATATTTCAATCCCTTCAGCAACATTAGAACAAAACACTCCAAATCCATTTTCTAATTCAACCACTATTCGCTACACATTGCCACAAAAATTCACTAATGCACAACTTGTAGTTACTGATATGAATGGAAATACATTGAAGCAAATAAACGTTCCAAACTCTTCCTCCACAGGGGAAAGCTGGAAGGGGGCTGGAAAAGGCATATTGAATATAGATGCAGCAACACTTTCATCAGGAACATACAATTATTCATTGATTGTTGATGGAAAAGTAATCAGCACAAAACAAATGGTACTGACAAGATGAGTACAAATACAAACCATCAAACGCGTTCTGTAAAAAGATAACCTATTATATAAAAAACAAACCACCACTGTTCTGCTGTTCTCTTATTGATAACGGCTGATTTAATTCTTTCATAACAAACAGTATTGCAATAATACGGCCCGTATGCATTGCAAAGCGTATTATCAAAACTGCTTTTATCACTAAAAAAACGATCATGAAAAACAAAAAAATTCTACTTTACTGTTTTACTGCATTATTAAGTAGCAGCACATTAATCGCACAAACAGGTCAATGGAAATTAGCGGGGAACAATTTAAACGGAACACAAAAACTTGGCAGTACTAACAATTTTTCGCTCGACTTTATGACCAATAATGCTAAACGCATGTCGCTTACCAATACGGGTAACTTAAGGTTTAACTCTGATCAGTCAGTTATACAATTTCCAAACCCGGGCTCAAATCCAAAACCGATGATGTTTATTTATGAATCAGGCAGTGCGAATACAAGCCGCATGGTGTTTGCCTATTCTCCTGCGTTTTCAAATTTTGGTCTTCGATATACTTTAGGAGACAAAATAGATTTTCTCGGAGGAGGCGTAAGTGCGATGGATATTGATCTTGGAAATAAAAGAGTAGGCATAGGAACTACTGCTCCGCAATCAAAATTGCATGTACTAAATGGCAGTTCGGGCACAGCGCCTTTCTTTCAAAGTGTAATAACAGCCGAAAATTCCTCCAACGCCTATATTAATTTACTAGCACCTAAAGCGAATGAAACAGGTATATTGTTCGGAACCTCCGAAAATAATGTAAGTGGCGGCATAGTTTATAACAGCGCATTTAAAAGCTCTCCCGCTAATTCTTTACAATTCAGAACCAACGGCAATGAGCCGCGCATGGTATTAACAGGTGAAGGAAGGGTAGGTATAGGAAAAACAAGTCCATTCGCACAACTTGATATTTTTGGAGACAATGATAATTCGGTAGTCGGGCTACTTATTAGCAAAAAAGACAGAAGTGCAGCGGTATTAAATAACAGTTCTCTTTTTGGCACAATACAGGCGACAAACACCGTTGGTTCGGCTATCCTGGCTTTTTCAACAAACGGAGATGGCATTTTCGCTTCAACCAATAATCCTGAGGCTTTTGCAGGGAATTTTGATGGAGATGTTTTTACCACCGGCACTTATCAAAGCTCGGATGAAAAACTGAAGCAGAATATTCACGACTTCAGCAGCGCTATGAATATCATTAATCAATTGCATCCTAAGCTTTATCAGTATAAAAAAGAGGGCAATTATGCTTCAATGCACCTGCCGCAGGGGGATCATTATGGGCTTATAGCGCAGGATGTGGAAAAACTGCTTCCAAACCTGGTGAAAAATACAAAGTTTGACAGCCGCTCAACAAAACCGGATGCAGATAAAGAAATGTCATCGCCTTCTGAAGTGACAAAATTTAAAGCATTAAATTATACCGAGTTTATTCCCATTATCATCAAAGCAATGCAGGAGCTTTCCGTGCAAAATCATGAGTTGTCCGCAGGACTCCTCGCGGAGAAAAAACAAAATGAAGAACAGCAAAAACAAATTGATGAGTTAAAAGCAATCGTTCTCAAAAGCAATCAAAGCAGTGCCTCATCAAGGGCAACAGTTAATGCATTGCTCACTAATGCATCTTTAGACCAAAACATTCCTAATCCATTTTCTAATTCAACAACTATTCGATACACATTGCCACAAAAATTCACTAATGCACAACTTGTAATTACTGATATGAATGGAAATAAATTGAAGCAAATAAATATTTCAAACCCTTCCCCCATCGGGGGAAGCTGGGAGGTGGCTGGAAAAGGCATATTGAATATAGATGCAGCAACACTTTCATCAGGAACATACAATTATTCATTGATTGTCGATGGAAAAGTAACAGATACAAAGAAAATGGCAATAGCAAAATAATGTTTGAAAAATACCTCACAGGTCTCGCAAACCTGTGAGGTATAAAACTATTCAACTTTTCAACCGTTCAACGTTTTAGCTAACCACATTCGGGGATTTCCTCTCCAATCTTTAGGGATTGCAAAAGAACTATTGTTCCTGAGTTTTGTATTCTCAACACAACTCATCATGAAACAAAAATTAATGATAGCTCTAATTATCAGTGCGACATACATAACAGCAAATGCGCAATATCAATACCCGATGACAAAATGGGATATTACAAGGCTTTTTCTTCAATACGTCGCTATATACCCTGAATTTCAAAATCCTGATTCAAGGCAGGAACACGTTACCGGTAATTATTTCAGAGCAAAGGCTGTTGACAGCCATCCGGGGACAAAAAATATACACGATGTTTCTGTGCAGGATTTATCTAAATCGCAGACATCTAACAAAGACAGCACACTTAACAAAATTGAAGAAAAAGATGAATTGCTTAACGACAGGCGAAATAAAAAGAAAAAGTAGGAAACGTTATAGTGAGGCGCTTCAACAAATCAGCTATTGAAAAACAGCTGCAAAAAACCTCACAGGTCCCGCAAATCTGTGAGGTTTTGAACCATGCAACAATCAAACTATAACTAACATCATTAATTTTTATTTTTACTTATGAAGAGCAAAATTTTGAAGCGTTAAAGAGACGAAAAAAGGCAATGAAAGAATGAGAAAAAAGAAAAGCATTCTTACAATTATTGGAAGTGCTAGTGAAAACTCATCCAATCTTAAACTTGTGGAGCATATTGCAAACCTGACAAGAGATGAGTTTAATCTGATTGTATTTGACAACCTAAAGTCACTCCCACACTTTAGCCCCGAGCTCTCAATTGACAACACGCCTCAAATAATATTAAATTTCAGAGAGAGTATCGCAAAAGCAGACGGGATCATCATTTGCACGCCGGAATATGTTTTTAGTATTCCAAGCGGCTTGAAAAATGCAATTGAATGGTGCGTTTCCACAACAGTTTTTTCCGATAAGCCTATAGGTCTTTTAACAGCATCTGCCCATGGCGCGAAAGGTCACGAAGAATTAAAATTGATAATGAGGACTGTTGAATCGAATTTCACAGAAGAGACCACTTTGCTTATCCAGGGAATCAAAGGCAAAATAAATGACCAGGGAATAATTACCGACCCTAAAACACGGGAAGCTCTAAATAATTTTATTGACGCGTATAAAGCCCTGGTAAAAAAAGTTGACACCTAATATGTGAAGTGATTGGCGAATTGGATTTTATTCAGCATGACGGTTTAAATGATTGTTCATTATCAATTATAACGTTGTCTATTAAACGTTGAAAACCTTACCAATAAGCCTTCGACAAGCTCAGGCTGACAGTTTCTTGTCATGTTAACCTTGTCGAAACATAGACGAGAAGGATTGTTAAGCATTTTTATTTTAATAGCTCAAACACATTAATCATATTAGTTAATCCCGGAAGTGTTTAACTATAGTGCAGAGTCTTATTCAGCAATTCAATCACATTATTTACCTTATATTTCTCAAACATATTCTGTTTCATATTTCTCACCGTATGCTGACTTATATTTAAATGATAAGCCGTTTCTTTTGTTGTAAGCCCTTTCCTTAATAAGCTAACCAGTTCTGTTTCACGTTTTGATAAACTGTTGCCTGCCTGGTTTGGCCTGTATGTGTCTATTTTTTCAAGTAAGGCATTCTGTTTGTACATATCCACTTTCACACCGGTAAATATTGTTTCTTGTGTAATGTCTTTCATAATGGTATAGTATAAAACAGTGCCGTCAGGAAGGCTTAAAGCACATTTTTCATCATGCAGTGTTATATAGCTGCCATCCTGCCGCCTGTACCTGTATTGCAAAGCATAGCGCATTTTTGGATATTCTTCCGGCAAGCGGTTCCTAAAAAGTTCACTTACATACTGAAAGCACAGGTTCACATGCAGCTGGTCATCTTCATGAACTTGTGCGTAAAGAAATTCAGGTGCATAAATTTTTTTAAAAAAATCAGGTTTGATATTAAGGATGCTGTTGCTGTTCTCTGTAATAAACCGCGTATTAGTATGTTTTATAGGACAGGTAAGCAGTACCCATTGCGGAAAAATATTCTGCAGCGTATGCAGCCGCGGCAAAAAATCTTCGACGGCACTCCTTGAGGTTGTTTTACTGTGCCCTTCTAAAAAATTTATTATTCTCTCAGATGTCCTGGTTAAAGACGGGGAAGTCATCATGCTTCTTCTTTTAAAGCAGCCAATTTACAGCCCTTCAATTATTAAACAATCCCCAAATCCGGTGAGAACAACTCATCAATTTATGCCATAGATAGTACTTATATACCATTTTTAAAGGTATTTGATCATTCTACTTTTGATGCAGTAAAAAAACTGTAATGCAAATCGGAAATTTTTTTTGATACCGGCTTTTGTTTTTCATGGCATCGTCCCTTGCGTCGCAATTCCTGCCCGTCCGGTCAGGCGGGCGTTTATCTGCAGTGCAAATGGGAGCAATTCAGCCTGCATAAATTCATTTTGCGTACCTGGCCTTAAGAGTAGGAAAATTCGGCCAGGGGCATAAATTTTAAACTCAATTCAAAAAAATTACAATGAAGAAGATTATTATAACTACAATTATTGCCACAGCTTTTTTCGGGTTTACTTCTATGGCACAAACAGGCCAATGGAAATTAGCAGGCAACAACCTTACCGGAACCGAAAAACTGGGAAGCACCAATAACCAGGATGTGAGATTCATATCCAACAATGTTATCAATGGTGTGCTTACTAAAACCGGACTTTGGGGCATAGGTACATCAGCACCGCTATCAAAACTGCATGTAAGAAATGGCAGCTCAGGCATAAGTCCTTTCTTCCAAAGTGCAATAACGGCTGAAAGTTCTACCAACACATATATGAGCCTGCTTTCACCTTCGGTGAGTGAAACAGGTATATTATTCGGCAACAATTCAGGTAACACAAGCGGTGGAATAATTTATAACAGTTCATTTGCAGGCGGTACTCCTAATGCTTTGCAATTTAGAACCAATGGTAACACTCCCCGCATGGTATTAACGGGTGCAGGAAATGTAGGAATAGGAACAACCACTCCAAAAGCGAGTCTGCATATTTTCAGAGGCAGCGCCGGGGGAATTGCCCCAAATATAGAATCTCCGATAGTAGCTGAAGCAAATGGCAATAGTTTTATTAATCTGCTCACCCCCGTAGCTAATGTTAGCGGCATTTTATTCGGCAATAATATCAATGCGGTAGATGGCGGTATCGTCTACGGCGGCACTTCTCACAAAATGGAGTTTAGAACCGGAACTTTTTTTGGCGCTGGCAATATCACACGAATGGTATTAACGAACGAAGGACACTTGGGAATTGGAACAACATCTCCGACTACAAATCTTGTTGTTGCGCATGTTAATGAGGGTCCTCTTACTGGTCTTCAAGGCTTAGCCATTAGTAATGCTTCAACTTCTGTAACTAACAGTTGGGGATTTTATACAGCAGGTAATGGCAACCTGGAATTATCCAGGAATAAAGGTTTCAGTGGTGGAGGTACTTTGGGTGTTTTTAATGCTTCAAGCGGTTCTTATACTTCATTATCCGATGCAAGAATGAAAAAAAACATTGAACATGCGCCGGATGTGCTGGAAAAAATTTTACAGCTCGATGTAAAAAAATATCACTTTCTCAAAAATAAACAAGACGATAAAAAATATTATGGGATGATAGCACAGGAAGTGGAAAAAATTTTTCCTGAAGTAGTATTTAAAAACAAGCTTGACGGCACAAATGACGAATATTATACTATGGATTATTCGGCATTTGGCGTACTTGCGGTAAAGGCTATACAGGAACTGGTGAAAACGAATGACAGTTTAAGATCTGAAATTAAAAATTTGAAATCTGAAATGAGTGAAATAAAAGCAATGCTCAAAAGCAATTCAGGCAGCACTTCATCAGAGGCAAAAATTAATACATTACTTACAGATGCCTCGTTAGAACAAAACGCTCCAAATCCTTTTACTAATTCAACAACCATTCATTACAGTTTGCCCCAAAAATTTACAAGAGCGCAAATTATCATAACAGATAAAAGCGGCAAAACAATAAAGCAAATAAACATTTCAGGAGCAGGCAAAGGAATTGTGAATGTAGATGCATCAACACTTTCATCAGGCACTTATCAATATTCATTGATGGTGAATGGAAAACTCATCAGCACAAGACAAATGGTTCTTATAAAATAATTAATAGTTGATGTTGTATGAAAAAAATTTCCCTCCTCGGTTTTCTTTTATTTACCGTTTCTTTTTCCTTCGCACAAAATTGGTTAACAACGGGTAACAGCGGGTT
>DATBFI010000336.1:0-5239 GCA_036558585.1 Chitinophagaceae bacterium | reverse complement strand
TCCTTTAAATAAACAACTTTCAAAGTCGTTTACCTGTATTTTAAAATATCCATACGGCAAATCACCCGTTACAAATTTTACATCAGGAAAATCAATTCCAAATTCATAAAACATTCCTTCATCGATTGTTTTAAAAATTTCAGAATCAATATCATTAAACTTCGAAATTAAATCGAACAGGTATTCGGAAGAACAAATAATCTTAACTTCTTTGCTTCTGAATTCTGCAATGAGCTCTTCAGCAAGTACAAGTGCAGTCTTTGTTTTTAACCATACAATTTCATCCCGAAAGTGATGAATGGAAATATGATACCTGGTTACTTCATGTACTAAATTTTCTAATGCTGGCTTCAAAAGATTATGAGACTCTTCGAATGTATCTGTAAGGAGACTTTCAATAAATTCCTCACTGATAAGCAAATTAATATTACATTTTATACTTTCAATTACATAGTCGTGCAAAAACTGGTTTATTTCCTTTGCATTTTGATGATACATAAGTTCGGATAAAACTGAAGTTTCTGAAGCTTTTTTCTGGATGTATTTACCTCTTGCAAAATGCCAAAGTGAATTAGCTAAATAATAGGGAACAATAAGGCCTGCATAATTATTGACGCAAATAAAAGCGATGCCATTCACAACAGCTTTGTTTTTGCTGACTTCTACTTTTAATGTATCGGCAATCCCATACCGATTCAGCAAGCCAATAAGTGTACCACTTAATTTTTGTTGTAGTGCCTGGATATCATCTACAATGATATTTGAATTGATATTTACAACGATTAACAGCATTTGGGCCTGAATTTTTACATTCCTGAAAAATCTTCTATTATATCCAGCTGCGGATATTCGAGTTCAATTATCTTTTTAATAAATCTTCTTGATTGTTTATTCTGTACCGTAATAATTTCAACAGATGGCTCTTTAGAGACAAAACTTCTGAAATGGCCGAGCCAGTCTTGTACATTTTCAGGTGTACTTTGCATAAATATTTTTTTATTATCAGAGCATACCCATGACGATATTTCTTTTTCAAGCGACGGTAATAAACCAATAACAGCCTCAGCATTGTTTTGTATTTTCTGTATAAAAAATTCTTTTAACCGGTTCCTTAAATTTTGAATATCATCATAAATATCATCACTTGTTAACTGGCTTTGCAGGCAGTAGTTCAGAATTACCAAAGCATTTGTAACCGGCACTTTTTCTTCGAGGAGGGTATGAAGCAATTTTCCAAACCTGGTTTTTTTGTTCCGGGCATCTTCGTTAAAAAGTTTGTTAACCAGGTCTTCAAAGCCATTCTTTTTCCAGTCATTCAATAAATTTTCGATTTGCTGCGTGCCAAAAAATAAGGGCAAATTGTTTTCAATCATCGCTTGTAAATGCCACATAACAAATCGAAGTGATTCTCTCCAGTAATCTATTTTGTTGTCATCAAGGATGTGCAACATTACATTCTTTACCCAAACACCTTTGCTTTTTAGTTGAAAGGAAGAGGACATAATCGCATCATAAGGCACACCAATTGCATTGAGTGCTTCCATCGTCGCATTACTGCAAAAAGAGTAACCATTATAAACAATGCCGCTCACATAGGGCACTTCATTGAATAATATCTGATAGTTAAATGCATTACCATAATTCGCCAAAGAATTATCCAATAAACGTACACGTATGCCCGGCGTTTCAATGCCATATATATTTTTTATACTACTTCGCAATTGCGGAATATAAGATGAGAATAAAACCCAGTTGGAAGTATCGCCTGTTTCAAGGACCTCTGGTGGTATCAACTCGTTTTGAAGTTCAAGTGCAATGGGCAATACGGGCAATTGCCAGGAAATTTTGTTTTTTGTTTTCAATTTATCATGCAAATAATCCATCAGCTTATCCTGCAATAATTGCGCAACTTCATGCGCTGAATACTTGTGCCCAAACTCGTCTACCTGTTTCAATACCGAAGGCAAGCTTTTGATATTATCAATACTTCCGGAAACAGAGCTTGCTGCATTATCCCATGTAACTGAATAAATCCTGCTGCGCGGATCCATCATTACCTTATTGAAATAAAATAATGCTTCTGCATAATTCTTTTGCTGAATATACCAGCGGAATAAGGCCATATATAAAGCAAGTCTTCCCCATGAATGTTCTTTATAAGCCGGTTTTTCAAGAAAATTCTTAATTTCTGAAATTGGATCAATGTCAAAATTATCCGTTTCAAGCTTTTTCCTTAAACGTGGGATAAAACCATTCAGGCTGTCATTGATCAGCTTGTCAATACTTTTTATGTTAGCAGAATTTACGCTTTTCGCTTTATCTAATATTGTGCTGTAATAACGTATATCATTTGTTATTTCAAATTTTGCAACTGGTAATGCCATTAATTTTTCAAAAACTTCAGTCGCTTCGTTTAGTTTATTAGCAGCAATAAGGTAACATGTGGAATCTAAGTATACCCCGGCAATATTAACTGTATCTTCCTGGGAGATTTTATTGTATTCTATAGCTTTGTCAATATTTCCTTTTAGAAAATATGCAAATGCCAGTTCAGAGCTTTTATAATTATAGCTATCATTAAATTCAATACCAATAATCCAGTTTGCCTGTTCTATAAATTCAGCATCATTATTATTAAGCCAGTAACAATGCATCAGGAGGAAATGAGTCCACAAATCCGTATCATCTTTCCTTAGTTTGTTTTTAAGCAACTCAATTGAAGAATTAATAAGCCCGGGCATGTCAACACTCTGAATGTATTGAATAAAGGCTTTCCAACCATCATAGAATTCCTTATTGTCGGGGTTTAACTCATACAGGCGGGAGAGTAAACTTTCGGCTTTATTAAAATCACCGCGGTTAATTACTACGCGTGTAAATTCCTCAAGTAAGTCTTTATTATCAGCGTTTAAATCACTCGCCTTTTCGGACAATGCATACGCATTCATATCCATTGCAATATTCGAATAGAGCCGGGTAGCAGTTTTTATTCGTGCAAGATTTGTTGTGTTATTCAGTAAAGAAAATTCGATAAAGGTCATTGCTTTTCTTCCTTCTTCATTAGGGTCTTTACCTTTTGTATTACCATTTCTTTCGTAAAGATTAGCCATCAATAAGTAAACCCAGGAGAAATTAGCTGTAAGATTTTCGTTTCTATCTGATAATGTTTTAAAACACTGGTTCATGATTTCTATTGCTTTGCCTACTCTCGCCTCATCTATATTAGGGTAGGTCTTTGTAAAGCTGTTGATATAAAGTGAATCGCATAAATACCACCCCGCTTTTACAAATGCAGGATTAAGCCTGTAGGCCTTTTCGAACCATTTTTCTGCTTCTGGAAAATTATTGTTATTATAAAATTCAACACCCGCATCGTAATATTCATCTGATGCGTTGCTTACATTACCAGACCTTTCATAAACGTAAGCAGATATGCTGCTTAAAAAACTCTTTTGCCTGTAGTCTGTATACTTCAATTTGTTTTGATCAATTAACTTCAATACTTCCACATCATCTATTGTGTCATTAAGTTTAATTTGAATCAGGCATTTGAAAATAACTGTTTCAATATTTTCCCTTTTTGCAGTAACAGTAATATTTTTTAAATAATTTTTTAATTCTTCAATGCCGTGTGCCTCGATAAAATCTTCTATCTGTTTTTCAACAGTTGAAAAATTGTTTAAAGTTTCCGCATTTATCTGCAGTAGTAAAAAATCAAGATAAGAAGAATCAGGAATTATACTTTTAGCATAGTGTACAGCTGTTATTGCTTCCTGTAATTTCCCTTTTATGATGAAACCCTGCGCAGATACAATATACTTGTCCGGTGCATAAAAATTGCGCAACAATATATCACCAAGATTTAACTCAATAAAATCCGTTGAAAGTTTATCAATAGATTGATAAAGACGGATAATGAATAAAAAATATTTATAGGCAGGATCGGGCAGCGACGCTGATATTTGCCCGTCAACAGGAATGCCATGAAGCAAAGAATTTCTCCACTGATATAACACTGCAATGCTTCTTAATTCTTCGTTTTTACCAGGATCCATCTTGTTTATTTCCTGTAAGGCAGTTCTCATATCATGGGAAAAGAAAGCACGTTCAGCATTTAAGAAGGAAATATTTTTTGCTAACTCCTTTGATTCCAGGTTTGAAATATCCTGGGTGAAGCGGCGAAAATCATTTAACTGAATACAGCACCGTGCACTGACGAAATAATACTCCGTAAGAGCGGCCTGGTCAAGTTGAAATAAAGATAATTTCTCATTCAGCGCAAGTATTTTTTCATACTCGCCCGCAGAGAAAAGCAATGTAACAAGATGATAAAATATGCCTGCTGGTGCATTTTCTTCATTATGTTTATCCAGGGTAATCATAACGATGATTTCATTTTGTTGCAGCTCTTATATTATATACATTGAATGGAATACTCACCTTCTCCCCTATGGAATCATCGTGTTGAGTTGCTGGAATGGCAGATTGTTTCGAGGGTACATTTTTAGTCACGCCTATCTCATCCTTTATCTGAAAAATTTCCTCATCATATAATTCCTTAAAAAGATCTTTCCAATTGTTGCCCGTTGCCAGGTAATTGTATGCGGGGAAGTCAGGAGAATGTTCCCCGAAAAGCCAGTTGTACAACAAAGTTCTTCTGCTTTCTCTCGAAGGATATGCCTGTTTTAAATCTTCTGTATTTATAACTGCAAAAAAACATCGTATTGCCCGTTTAGCTGACGATATCTCATCAGCATCAGGCTTCAATTTTTTTATGGCTTTATTTAAATTTTCGAATAGAAGCTCCTGGGCTGTTGTTATTGCTTCACCACCCGTTTTTTGAGGAGAAGGTAAATTTTCTTTAAGTACGGTTTCAAAGGATCTTTCTTTTTCAACGTCCAGGTTGTAATACAAAACAGGCAATCCGTAATACGATAACTTCTTGTCATAAGTTAGCTTGAAAATATTTCTCCTTATTTCGTGAAAAGCATTAATCACTGTTTTATTTTGCTCAAATAAACTCGAGTAAAAATCACAATAGAAATTTTGTGACAGCTCCTGGTTTATTTTAAACATATTGGCAATAATAATTTTTGCCTCTTGTGCCGAAAGCTTCAGGGGGAGACCGGATCGTCCCACTTCACATATTTCCAAAATAAAAACAGGGACATGCCAGGAGCAATTAATAAAGCTTTGAGAAATTTCATCGATATTTTTCCATTCAAAAGACAAACCGGAA
>DATBFI010000335.1:0-7257 GCA_036558585.1 Chitinophagaceae bacterium | reverse complement strand
CTTACAGCAAAACTGCCGGAGCTGTTCCGGATGACTTCTTACATACTCATAGAAATTGATCATACCAGGGAACTGAAGCTTTAAGTTCATAGGGAGAAAAAGTGCCTTTGCTTTTCTCATCTGTCGGCTGTGATATGGCGTCGAAATGCTTTTTTTCTTTTTATAGCCACTTATTACAGTTCTACATTTTTAGACTTATAATCGTCGCTAATTCATCTGCCAACATCCTGGTTGGATTGTTGTAAACTATAGTCTTTCAATATTATTACTGCATTGTCCATTTAAATTTTTAGAAAAAATCAATTACACCTGTTTCCCTCCGAAAACATTGTACGATTAATATCCCAAACAAAATATTTAAGGCAAAGGAAAATCATGCTTCGTCCCATGAAAGTGGCATTGAGAACAGGTATTGTACTCGCCAATTTTACAATCATGTTTTTCATCACAGCCACAAAAAAATTTCTCTATGAAACATGTTGCAAAATCTTTGAAATTCGCCTGCCTAGTAATAGTCTGCAGTGGTGTTATATCATGTCATAAAGTTGACACTGCTGAACCGCCTTTAAACACAGGCAATTCGTCGCCTGCTGCCGATTCTTTATCCAATCATCTTCAATTTATAAATGCAAAAAAAATACAGGGCGCTATTCCAGCAGGCACACAGGCAAGTTCTTTAAAAATCTCTTTTGAGGATACACTCTACTTAACGGCCCGGGTAAAAATGCCTGTAAAATTTTTGCATAAGGACACAACACAAAATGTTGCGGGCATATATGTGCAGGTACAGGCTGCTGTTATTGGGGGTACATTTAATAATGCATCTTACTATTATGATGTGCCCGAGGTGGCAGAAATGGATAGCAGTGATACAGTTTCTGTTATAATGATCGGCATTGATCCCGCTGGTCTCCAGCTTCCCGTTTCTTTTAACGTTGTCATTACCCCATACAACAGCAGCGGACAACCAATAGCACAGGCTACAAAACCGGTAAAAGTTGCTGAACATAAAACCGATCCTCATGGTTCAGGCGCCTGCGGTCTTGTGCTTCCCGATGATGAATATTGGGACTGGGTGTGTTCATATATACTGGCAGACCCTATCACCCAGGAACATCCCTTTTATTTTTATAATGACCGCGATAAAGTATTTGGTGCCAGCGGGCAAATCATAAGAGGAAATTGCTGCAATGGCATTTCAGTGTATGGCTTTTGTTCGCCTCTGGATACGACACTGAATGCGAGCTTACATTTTGCAACCTATTATCGCATAATGAGTGAAACACTAACCTTTCACGAAGATGGTACTTTTTTCCGCCAAACCTTTGAAGACGGCGCTAATCCTCTTCCTGCCGCAAGTGATTTTTGCGCAGGTGGTGAAGGGGTAATAAGTTATGCGCTCAGGCATACCACATATAATGGAAATTATACTGTTACTCCCGTCACGCTTCCACCCGATCTTCAGCCGTATGATGATTCTCTCAGGCTGACTTTACAAACAATATCATCTTCACCACAAGGCGGTGGTTACGGAAACGGTGGTGGCATTATACATCAGCTCGATTGCAATATTGGCGCGCTTGTGCTGATACAGGTTGACCTTGAAGGCTTCGGGCAGCATATGTATAAATTTTATGAGCGCAGAAAATTTAGTGAACCAGGCTCCTGGTATCCATTCTTATAAATCACAAAGAACTTCGCTGATTTTTTACCAAAAAATTTATTGCGATAAAAATTTTCACCGCAATGACATGTATCGGCTCTGTTCGCGCATAATGATGAGCATTGATCTTATTAAAAATATTTAAACACTTAAACAACAACAACAGCGATTGCCGAAATGCTGAGAAAGAGTAGGCGTTTATTTTAAAAACAAAAAAAATGAAACAGTTAATTTCTTTAAAGCAATTTTTATTTACTGGCTTAATAATATCAGCCATTCTATTAAACGCAGGATGCCGGAAGGATCCTGTACCTGCACCTGAATTCACATCAAGCTCAACTGCACAGGATGCCGCTTCATCAACAGCAGGCAGAATTTATTTGGATCTTACTAAAGATCAAATGATCCCCGGTGGTGTGACGAACAGCATGCTGCAGAATTATCTTAAGCACGGTTACAAATTAGTGTCATTAGCCGCAGACAAGTTTGCCAAACATGTAGAATTTAAAAACAGCGAAGGAAACATTTATTATAAGGATGGGTGGTTAAAAAAAGGAACAACGTATTTAATGAGGGGAAAATTAGAACCATATATTCTTATGCTTTGTTCAAATGGGGAAATGGATTTTTGGCCAATAGTTGATTGAGTAGTACCTGCTAAAAAAATGATTTATAAAACGCACTACGTTATACCTTTTTGATTTCACATAACAAATTCTTCACCGACAAAAGATTTAAATGAAAAAGATTTTTGCTTTCCTGTTACTTGCTGCTGGAATGTTTACTGCACATGCACAAAACTGGCTCACCGCCGGCAACACTTTAGGAAAAACCGGGACTTTCGGCTCAATTGACAATAAAAAAATAAATTTTATTTCAAACGACAAAAACCGGGGCGTATTAACCAGTGATGGTCTATGGGGTTTTGGGACCACTTCACCTATCGCACAGGTGCACATTAATTCCAGCGATAATACCAGGAATGTTTTGCAGGCAGATGTGTTAGATTCTGCAAAAATGATTGTGAGTAGTAACGGAGGTGTTTCGATAGGTAATGCAAACATTCCTCCCATAAATGGTTTATATGTTTCAGGAAAACTCGGTATAGGCATAAACACGCCTGATGTTAAGCTGCATATTGTCGGCGGAAATGAAGTAACGCTTGCAGGCGGCGGAGCTATTGTGGCAGGGCAGATTACGGATAATAATCTTGCTATGGATAACAATGATATACAGGCACGAAACAACGGCGCGGCCAATACACTGCATATAAATGCAGGCGGAGGCGATGTGAATATTGGCAACGGCGGTTTGTATTTTCGAAGTTCTCCCCTCCGTAGTGTTGGTATTGGAACCACTTTTCCTAATTCAAGTTTACAGGTTGCTGCCGGTGTGCATCTTTCCAAAACAAGCGATCTTGGATATTTTTTACTTGGATCAACAGACGGTAATAACATTGTTATGGATGACAATCAAATACAGGCAAGAAATGGTGCCTCCGGCATTAGCACCCTGTATTTAAACCCATTTGGCGGCGACGTAAATATAAGAAATCTGAATACGGGCGGATCAATTGTTGCCGGATCAACTGGTTCTGAGAATGTACTGATTAATGCAACAGGAATAGAAGCAAGAAATGGTGCGAGAGCAGAAATATTAAATTTAAATCCAAATGGTGAGCGAACAATTATAGGTGGCATTTTGCAGGTAAATGGCAATATAACTATGGCAGGTGGAGGTGCATTTGTTGGTGGAGGCTTTGCCATAACTCGTTCAAGTGGTGATTTTATTCCTGATATTGATGCATTTTATTTACTGGGTAACTCCTCAAAAAGATGGGCAGAAGTTTGGGCGGATGATGGCAGCATCAACACTTCCGATGCAAGAGACAAGAAAAATATCCGCGATCTGAATTATGGTTTGAAAGAAATCATGCAACTGCATCCTGTAAAATTTGACTGGAAAGATGAACACAATACCGATGACAAATTGGGATTGATAGCACAGGATTTACAAAAAGTGTTGCCGGAAGTGGTAAAAGCTTATGAATACAAAAGAGACAGTACAGGAAAAAGAAAAAGAGTGCCTGCGGAGCGTTTGGGTGTTATGTATTCAGATATTATTCCTGTAATTATAAAAGGCATGCAGCAGCAACAGCAGATAATAGAAGATCAAAACAAAAAAATTAAAGCGCTCACTCAATTGGTAAGTGATCTTGCAAGCGGCAACCAAATTAAAAATACACAAAGCGAAAGCAACGAAAAATCTGTTGCCGTTCTTAGTGATGCCTCTCTTGAACAAAATGCACCAAATCCATTTAATCAAACCACAGTTATAAAATATTATCTGCCATCAAATGCAGGGAATGCTTCTATCAGCATTACAGATATGAACGGTAAAATTGTTAAGAACATTCCTGTAACTACAAAGGGCAGCGGACAGTTGGCTTTGCAGGCGGAAATGCTAACCTCAGGAACTTACAACTATTCTCTCATTATAAATGGACGATCTCTTTATACAAAGAAAATGATCGTGATACAATAAGAAACCAATCATAAAAATCACCAGCAGTTTATAGGGAGGATTTTATCTGATCAAAATTATCATTGAAAGATCATTTAAAAATTCTCCTATCCGTTCCCTGTCTTCCACCTATTCAAACGCATCTTTCACTTGCGCGCACCCTGCGTGCAGGTGTTACACACCTGTCTTTCAACTATTCAGACGCATCTTTCAATTGCACTTACTGTACCTGCGGGAATTATTTAATAGAATTACTTATTCACCCAATAATCTACTACGGTTACTTTATCAAGATAAGGTTTAAGAATATTACCAAATTCTTTATGTGCAGGATGAACAAGGTAAGCATCCCTCTCTTTTTCGCTGGAAAAGGTTAAAAAGAAACAATGGGTTAAGCCCTGGTTTAAATTTTCGGGACTGTTGTTAATGCCCCACTCAAAATCTTTAATAAAATTTATTTTACCGGGCAATTCTTTAAAGGCATCAATAACACTTTGTATGCCTTTTGGATCTGCATTGTCTTTAAACTTAAACAATACTACGTGTCTTAATAATGATCGACCAGCTGAATTTTTACTATCACTATTTGTTTGCGCATGCAACATTAAAACAGAACTGAAAATTGAAAGTACTAAACAAAACATCATTTTTTTCATACTGATTATTTTTTGAAGGAGTTAGCATAATAGAATTCCTTTTATATTGTTTTGTGCAGGTTATTATATATTCAGCAATTATTGAAAGGCCAGGCAAAATGATCACATTTTATGTCCCATATCAGGTATCATCACTTTTATATTTGTGCCGTGCCCTTTCTTTGAATTGATGGTAATGTAGCCATTTAATTTTTCTACTGTGTCTTTAATAATATATAAGCCGAGGTCCGAGCCGGTGATATTACTTGTTGTTGTGTAAAAGAGAGAAAATATTTCATTCAGGTTTTTTTCTTCCATCCCGATCCCGTTCTCTGAAACATCAATAGTTGCCATATTATTAGCCACTGAAACCTCAATAGTTATTTGCTGGTTGCTTTTTGTGGCATCTGCATATTTAGCCGCATTTGAAATGAGGTTACTGATGATAACCCGTATGCATCTTACATCGGATACGAACTTCTCATATTGGTTGATCTGCACCTTCTTTTTGATGTTTTCTGCACTTAATGTAATTGCATGATCTTCCAGTACACGATCTACAAGTTCTGTAAAATCGATTTCCCTCAGATCAAGAGGGTGCCTTTTGTTTTTTGAGTAATTTATTATGTCTTTAACAAGATTACTTACCCTGTTAAGCGTCTTTTTCTGCATGAGAAAATAGGTATGCAGTTTTCCAACATCCTTTTCATCTTCTGCAGCATCGATAATTTTCAAAACAGAAATAAGCGGAGCTTTGAGATCATGCGAGGTCCTGTTTACAAACTTGTCCAGCTCATAATTAATTTCTTTTAACTCTTCATTCTTTTCTTTTATTTGATTGTTCATTGTATCAAGCTCTGTATTTGCTACAGAAAGTTTCTTGTTCGCTATCTGCAAATCATAAAATATCTGCACAAATTGCCTTGACAGGAGGATCGATAATATGATACAAAAAGAGGCCAGCCCGATATAAAACATCCACATCGTATCTATAATAAGATTCTCATATAATAGATCATTGATAATGGTTACAAGGAAAATACAAAACCCGGCAAGAAATAAAAAACTGCCAGGTCGTTTTTTCAGCGCAGCTCTTATATACACGTATAGCCCGTAAAAAACTGTGAGGAGCACTACTGCCTCATAATATTTTAAAGGGAAAGTATAAAAATAATAAGGTGCAAATAAACTAAGTGTGACAAATATTGAGCTAACCCCCAAAATAATATACAAAACCTTGCGCGAAAATTCGCGGGGAAACAAATGATATGAAAAGAGTGCTGCTGCCGGGACTGCAAGATATAATGAAATGTATTCAGCTCTTCTTGCAAATTCCCATTTCAGGTTTGAAATGTAAATAACCGGCATTTCCTCTAATACTAAACTGCGTGTGCAAAAAACAAAGCACAAAAGACTGAAGAAGAGAAATACATACCCGCTTCTGAAATGAAGAAAAAGGATCAAATAATAAATTCCTGCGACAAAAAAACTCCCTGCGACGAATAGCGCTAATGAGAGGTTCTTAATAAAATCAGAATGTATTTGACCGGCAGTGCCTAATTTATTAAAATACCATATACCACCCGCGTTATTACTAAAATTAGATACCTGGATCACAATGTCCAGTTTATTATCCTTAGGCAAAACGTTTACAATAGAGGGTTTAAGCTCAGGCACTGTCGCTCCGGCCGTTGTATCGGCATGTCCCACATTTAGTATCTCCTCGCCATTAACAAACAGCCTGTAGGAAGATTCAATGGTAAAAAAATGAAGCGCAAGCAGCTCTTTTGAACCAGGACATAAAATGACAAGGTGATATGTTGCATACCCAAAACCTCCGTTCGAGTTTTGCCCCGCCGGTATATATTTATTCCACAAAGACGGTACAAAAGCAAAGTGTTTTGTGTAGGCAACCGATGTGTCTTTGAAAAAAGAAGGAGAATAAAATTTCTTCCAATAAAATTCCCAATTACCCGTAATACTTACAATCCCATCTTTTTGCCAGTCCCATGTCCTTAAATCAAGCACACCATTCTGTACGACAACTTTATTTTTGGCAGAGACAGAAAAGCATAATAAGAAAAGACAAATTAATCCTAAAAAAAACTTGTACATAAAGTGGTTTTCAGGGATTCTTCAAAAATGGCTTACAGTTGGTTTACTTTCACAAGGAACGTATAAAGTGAGCAAGTCTTGCAACAAAAATTAGGGCAAAGTATCAGGCGAATTAGAACCAGTTAAATTTTTAGAGAACAATGACCGTTAATATGGTTAAGAATGATGGTGCAATAATGCCTGTAGTAAATGTATGGAATTTTTACGTGTATGGAATTTTAGGTTATATGACTGATCTTCTGCGAAGCTGTTTTGTCATTTTATATATCCTCTGTAACTTTAATGTTACAACAAATGTCAGTAACCTGTGAGCGCAGTATC
>DATBFI010000334.1:0-15015 GCA_036558585.1 Chitinophagaceae bacterium | reverse complement strand
CTTTGGAGGCTTTATATAAATTTTTGCTTCAGTCCTGGGAGTATCTGTTTGTTTCGAAGGCTGGTAATGATAGCGAGTACTATCCTCCTTAAGTGATTTTTCCAACTCCTTTTGTCTATTTTCCAACTCTTGTTTTTGTTTTTGTAATTCCTCCAGTTGCTGTTGTTTGTCGTCTGTTGAACGTTCTTCTTCAAGCCTTTCTTCATCAGAAGGATTTGTGGATTTTAATCCTTTTTCAGTCATTATGTATTCTGTGTTACTTCTCCAGCTATAAGTGTTTTCCCAATCGTTGCTCCAGTTGTCATTCCACCCATTGTGGTCAAAATCTGATTCAACATTAAACCATTTGTAATCGTTCACAGTTTGATCCAGTTCAATTTTTTTACCGACAGGTACCTGAATTACCAGAAGAACCTGCTGATTGCGAAATTTATCGTTCCGTGTTATAGCAAACCCTTTAGATAAGATAAGGAGACTGTCACTTTGTTCAACAAGGAAACTTATTTTAGATGCATAAAGCCTTGCTGCTTCCGGATTGTTGCCCCTGCTGAATTTTACCATATTCACATGGTAGTTGCTGTCATCGCTTTTTGCAACCCTTACCTGCACACTACGTATTATCAGGCTGTCTTCACTTATGCCGTAAAAGGGTGCATCATTATCCCAGTCAATCCCATACCAATCGCCGCCATAATAATTTACATTTGAATGCGGAGTTGCTTTTATATATAGTTTGCCAACACGAGGCTGGCTCATACGCACACTTTCTTCAACACCGGCTCTTGTTCTGAAATTATTTGCAATCGTAAGAGCCAGGGTTATTGCTGATACAAGACCTATAAGCCAAAGACCACCAAACGTGTATCCGATATAAGCACTTTTTGATTTTACTCCTATCAACCTCCTGATCAGCCAGGTTATCAACGCTATTACGGGGACGCCGAGGAATAAAACAAGGGTTGACCATGCAAAAAAGTTTTGCCAGAAACCACTGAGAAAATAACTTTTTAATGGAAATACACTCACTCCACCTATCATTACTCCAAGCATTGCCATCAACAGAGCGAAGGCTATAATTCCGGCAATCAGAAGAAAAAAGCCTTTAAATAATATCCCGATTGCGTTTCCAAGGCGGCTGCCTGTCCTTTTTACTGCAGGTGCAGCTTCTGACGAAAATGTGCGACCCTGGTCTTTTATATCGTTTCCCCATTTCTCTGCTCTTTCTTTTACCTCGGTGCTCCATTTTTCTGCTCTTGTTTTAATGCTCCCCAGGTCTTCCTGTATGGTGGTCTTAATTGTATTAAGATCTATTTTTTCACCACGCATCTCCAGTTTTTCGGTGGCAGTATTAGCCTGCGGAATTACAGCCCACAACACAATATATATGATAAAGAGCGAGCTGCCGAATGATCCAAAAAGTATGGAAGGAAACGGATTGAAGTGAAAAAAAGCATTTTGAAAAATAGAGCTTACGATACCAATGATCAGTGGAAGTGCGAAAATTAACCTTGGTATCCATACAGCTATATTAAAATAGGCTGCAATACCACTTGCCACACCAGCTATTACTTTTTCATCGGGATTACGAAACAGCCTTTTGCGGACCTGCGTTTCAAGCGATTTTGATGGCAGTATGATCCATAAGAGAATATAAATAAGAACACCTGCGCCAAAACCTCCAAATGTTATGATTGCAAACAGGATGCGCACAATAGATGGATCCATTCTCAGGTAGTTTGCTAAGCCTGCACAAACCCCTCCCAATAATTTATCACTCTCATCCCTGTATAATCTGCCACGTGGCGCTTCAGCACGCTGATAACCGGAAGAAGCTTCTTCTTTAGGCGCTTCACCACTTAACTGTGACTGTACTTTTGCTTCGTCTGCTTCAAAATCTTCCGGTCTCCCCATACTTGCAATAATTCCGTTCACATCCTCATCTGTGATACACGTATTGCCTTTTTTAAGCGATTCTCCAAATAATTCTGCTATACGTCCTTCAATATCATTTATAATTTCATCTTTTCCTTCTTCATTGGCGAAGAATCGGCGAAGACTTTCAATATATTGCTTTAATATATCGTAAGCACTTTCTTCGATAGGTATTACCCGCCCCTGGAAGTTTATGTTAATTACCTTTTTCATGATTTAAAAAATTTATTGGTTAAGGTTAGGGGTTTCCGTTTCTATCGTCAAATTATTCGTTAAGGCATGAACTGCATCAGCCAGCTCTTTCCACGTTCTTTCCAGTTCTCCATAAAATTCTATCCCCTTATCTGTCATAGAAAAATATTTACGTGGAGGACCACTTTGGCTTTCAACCCAACGGTATGTTAAAAGCCCTGCATTTTTAAGACGAGTTAAAAGCGGGTATAGAGTTCCTTCCAGTATATGAAGGTTGGCAGCTTTCATTTTATCCACTATATCACTCGGATAAACTTCTCCCTGCCGTATAATGGAAAGAATGCAAAACTCCAATACCCCTTTTCGCATTTGACTTTGTGTATTCTGTATGTCCATAAATCTGGAGTTTTTGCCATTCCTGCTAATGTTGCAGAACGGCTAATTGTTTAAATTTTTGATTCCAAGGATCACTCTAATCTGTGGAAAACCATTTCCGTCTTCTTAGAGATTCTTGAAATTGACAAGACAAAGATGAGAACTTTTTAAATACTATGCAATACATAGTACCAGTTTTTTTTAGGTAATTTGCTGTAAATGATAATAGCTAAAACAAACAAGACTGATAATCAGTTCATTATGGCGAAAGTTAAAAAAGCTAAACTTAGTATAAAATGATAATCGGTAATATAACTGGATAAATGGCTTGATCAGAAAATAAAGAAAGTAACTATAATCAAATGACTGTAAAACTGAAAGTGCTTGTAAAATTTATATTGGATTGAAAATAAAAATGCCTCGCAAAACGAGGCATTAAATATGTTAACTGAATGTTAGCTCCGCTAATTTTTTGTATTAAGTGCTTTATCAATAATAAAATTGAGGCCTGTTCTGTGAGCTTTTGTTTGTTCATTAGTACTTGTTGCCGTCGCAAGCATTGCCTTTATCTTTTTTAAAGAAAATAATGCAGCGGCCTTTGATGCATAGTCATATGTACTCCTTTCTTCATTTGTGATTGCTGCCAATGCTCTGACAAATTCCGTCTGCAGATTTTGCCTGTAAAGATTTACATTGGTAGAAATATCTTCACTAAAAATTGCTTTTACGAGATCGTTCATTACATCTGCAGAGCTGTATGTATTGCCATACAAGCTGGTGTTATTGATCCGTGTAAGAGTTACCGGATGCAATAAGTGAGCCAGAGTATTTTTTTGAAGATTCAACACAACATTTTCAGGTTTGTAATCTTCTGTTATACCAAAAAAATCATAGCTGCGGCGTTGTAATTGCAGATAAGGAAATAAAGAAGAATCAGCATTAAATGCATTTGGTGCATATAAGTATTTACTCAACAAAGCGAGTGCCCTTTTCTGATAGGCAACGGGCACAGGTGTAAATGGTCTATTAATTGATTTTTGGCCCGGGAAACTCCTGTCCACATATATGCCACCAATATACCTGCTTACACCTGTTGTCATTTGAAAACGTTGACCCATTAATTGATTGTAACGAAACCGAAGTTCCTGGTAGCTTTGATCGGGACGGCTAAACTTGTCTTTCAATTTAGGTATTATTGTATTGATCAGCTTAAGACGATCCCCGGCGTAAGCTACCATATCATCCGTCTGATCAAAGATCATTACGTGCGGGTCTATTCCATTACCTGGCACACGCATGTCATCGGCATCGTTGCCAAATGCAAGTTGGGGATCAGTGCTGCGGGCAAGTATTTTTTTCAGGCCTGCTGCTTCTTCTGCCGAAGGAAACTCTGTGTAACCATATTCAATTGCCCACCAGTCGTAAGGACTTGTTTTCGTAGTAAAGTAATCTCCCTGTTTACTGCGATCCGTGCTCACATTTATAGAAGGATAATCCATGACAGATCCTTGTAAACCTATCTTGTGTGTGAGTGCAGTATCATCAAGTTGATCCGGGCTTAACATTTGCGTTGCTTTCATATTATGGTTTAAGCCCAATGTATGACCCATTTCATGCAACACGAGGTAGTACAGAAATTGCTTATGCAATTTTTTTATCGTCGTTACCTTTACGTCGGCTGTATCATTATCAAGCGTTTCGATTGCAGATGTGCCTGACTGAAATTGCATGGCCATTTCCTCGGCAAAATTGCAAACACCCCATTTGTTGCCGAAGGGCGCGGCCAAATTTTGCGCCTGCTCCTGGTTGAAAGATTTTTCCCATGGCATTGTTGAATAGCCGCTACTGCCATTATTATATAGTTCATCTACTGTTTGTACGCCAAAACCTGTTTTCCATTCAATCGTGATATCAGCACCAAGGATTTGACCTGTTAGCGGATTAAAAAAACTGGGGCCAATGGCTCCATATGGAGGGTAAGGAGAAGATACCCAGCGAATAACATTATAACGAATATCAGCAGGATCCCATGTAGCTGTATCAGGCATTTCTTTCATTACAATTGCATTCTTAAAGCCTGCTTTTTCAAAAGCTTCATTCCACTTTTCTCCAGCCTCTTTTATGATTGGCCTCAGCTCTACCGGTGTTGTGTTTTCAATCCAGAAAACAATAGGTTCAACAGGTTCACTAATTGCTGCATTTGGATCTTTCTTTTTCAAATACCAGCGGCTTATAAAATCTTTATAAGGTGTATATGAGAGCGAAGTGAGATCATCTACTTCTGCACCAAAATATCCAACACGGGGATCATCGCGACGGGGCTTATAATCATTTTGCGGAACTTCCAGAAAAGTGTGTTGCATGCGCACACTTACATAACGCGCATCGGTGATGTCTTTCTCTCCAAAATTGAGTGGCACCGGATTATCGTAAGCGAGGTCTACAAGCACGTCCGTATTTTGGGGGAATGAACGGATGGCTTCATATTTTGATTTTGCAGCGCTTAAACTTCCAAGGTTAAATATTGAGCCCGGAGGGATCGTTGGAGGAAGAAAGGGTTTTACAGGGTCTAATTTATCACCGAGCATTAAACCATCAACTGAAATTAAATACCCGGCGCTGTCCTGTGATGAAAATTTATCTGAATAAAATACGGAGGCTGCAACATCCACATTGGCAGCCTTACTTACTGCGTTGTTGGGATCATAATAAAAATTAGTGTTCTGTTCCAGGAACTCAATTTTATCGAATGTTTTTTTCATCTTAAAGACCAAAGTAAACCTGATCATATTTTGATTCAGGAACAAACTGGTTGGACCACCCATAGAAAAACTTTGGTAAATAAAACTTTTGCCAAGCTGGTCTTTTCTTACATACATCTGCAAACTTCCTGTAACAGTGTCCTGGTAAAGCGTGAACAGACCTTCATATTTATGACTGCTTTTTACCTTTTCCTGTATAGATGGTTTCTTACTCTCCTTACTTGCAGTGTCTGTCCCCGGAGAAGCAGATGATTGGGTTTGTTGAGCAGAAAGGCCGTTTACAAACAGCATTGCTGCAGTTAAAAAATAAACTGACTTTTTCATTGTAATAATTACGGTTATAAGAGATAATTGAATAATGGTTTATGAATAAGCAGGTGCCTGGTCTAACAGCTTTCAAGGTAATAATCTTTTTACCATACAGGAAAGTTTGTCGGCTAATTTTTATAAACGGTTTAAGTATATTACTTGAGGTTGTTACCTGATAAAATAGATCTTACACCTAATGTTTGCGAGAGAAGCATTGGATGTACAAAATAAAAAAGAGATTGCCGCATGAGCAACCTCCTTTATTGATAATGCTTCCACTAAAAGTTTAAAATCAATTTTCCAAAAAGTCTCAACCCATTAAAACCCATTTGCACCGAGTCCCATGGACCGCCAGATTCATTATCAAATACCTGGCTGCCAACATTAGGATCAGGATTAAATCTTGCCCCAGGCACTATCCCTAAATCAGGATGAACATTGAATAAATTATCTGCCCCGATAAACAGACTCACATGTTTTGAGAACCTGTAGGAAGCATACACATCTGTGGTTATTTTCCCATTATAATTAAATACCTCCGGTACTACCGATTTTCCATCTTCTGTGGTTACGTAAGGATCAATACCGGTAAAGCTTCCGGAAATGTTCGGATCTCCCGGTTCTCCTGAATCAGGAATGCCGGGCCCTGTCCATCCAAACCCTAATAGTTTCACTTTGCCAAAATATGTAAGGTGTGTACCGATTCCAACTTTGTTAATATCATATTCAAGATTCAAAGAAAATTTTGATTTAGGCGCCGATGCTTTTAAAAATGCTTCTTCCCTGTCGCTGAAAAAAGTTTTTCGATGCAGATAACTATCATTTAATTTTTCAGGAACATGAATGGAGTTAATTTTCATATTCTGCAGATTGCCTGCCACCAATGCTTTGAAATTGCTATTACTCCATTTTTTATTGTAATCAATAATAATGTCTACGCCTGTATTAGTTGTACTTACTGCATTGGCAAAAAATTGAGCAAGTGCAACATTCGTACTTTTCAATTCATCAGTAAATTCTGGAGGCAAAGTTTCGTCATCGGCACTGAACAGACCTGATAATACTATCCTGTCCTTTACTTTTACCCAATAACCATCAAGCGTAAAAGTCAATCCTGTTACCGGTTTCCATGTAAAACCGATACTACCGTTTACAGAAGTTTCCTCTTTGAGATCGGGTATTCCTACTGATTTTGTAATGGGGTCCTGGTTGCGGGCAACTTTTTCTTCTTTCAATGTATTGCCGACAAAAGTTGTGAGCGTATTGCTGAAATTTATTTGTTGCAGAGACGGCGCCCTGTATCCCGTGCTGATGGAGCCTCTTATATTGAACGTTCTTGTTATCTTATAACGTGTTGCCAGTTTATAGGTGTTTACAAAACCAAAATCAGAATAGTTTTCTAACCGAATTGCTCCATCCAGCAACCAGCTTTTTGTAATATTGAGTTCAGCATCTATGTAAGCGCCTATATTTGTGCGGTCCGCTTGTATTTCATCAGTGGGGCGAAAACCAGGAAAGCCTTGTGAACCAGCGGCCTGCCCGGGAGTATGTTGATATTGCATCCAGGAACCTTCTTCTCCTGCAAAAATTGCATATCGTTCATAACGGAACTCTGCACCTAAACCCAGATTAAGGCCTTGTGCAATAGTTTTAAATTGTTTGCTCAAATCAAAATCAGTTGTATTTTGAAGAAAATTGAAACCGCCATCATCAAAATGATTTTTGTAAATATCTCCCAGCGATGCATTAAATGTCTTATCCCCATAAATGTGCACTTCATTTCTTCCTAAAGTGTTGCTGATATCCCAATTCCAGTCTGATGAAGTGGCGCCTTTGAAACCAAATGCCAGGGAAGCATCTGTAATATGAGTTTGAATATGGGGATTATAATAGATTACATCCTTGCTTGCTTTATGCATAATACGCTGAACAAAAATTATATCTCCGTTTTCATCTAACGGAAAGCGTGAAGGATTGTCCTCATTTCTTGTATAGGCATAAGCATCTGAACCTTTGTAATTGTATCCCCCGAAAGAATAAAAAGTGGTTTTACCCTTCGTTGGTATTTCCATATTAAACATACCGCCTGCTGTAGTGATTGAACCATCACCAAAAGCCCTGCGTAAAGTGTTTGGAGGTAATGCCTTGGGGTCAGTCATCATGTTTGTATCAGGCACTTGCCTGAAGGTTTTATTCTGATCTAAAAAGTCAAATGCAATATTGATGAATCCCCCTTTTTTGCCGATTGCCCAGCCATTGTCTGCTGAAAAAGAAAAAGTGCCCCCGTCGAGTTTATGGCTTGTATAATATTGCGATGGGTCGTAGCTGTTGAGAGAATTATATTTATGGTCATAATAGCCACTCCAGCCTGTATTAATGTTCCAGTGATTGATATTTTTTTTTAGTACAATGTTGATAACACCTGCCATTGCATCTGAGCCATATTGTGCAGATGCACCGTCGCGCAAAATTTCAATCCGGTCAACTGCAGCTTCGGGAAAAGCATTCAGGTCCGCACCCGAATTACCTCTTCCTCTTGTACCGAACAATGCCACAAAAGCAGTTTGATGTCTTCTTTTCCCATTGATCAATACCAAAGTTTGGTCAGGACCCAGACCTCTTAATGTCCCAAGGTCAAGGTGGTCTGCAACATCGGCGCCACTTTGTTTATTGTAGTTGAAAGAAGGTGCCGCATAATTTAGCTGAGAGGTAAGGTCCATTTTTGCAGTGGGTACTCCTGTCTGATTAATGTTTATAATATCTACAGGAACGGGTGACTCTGTTTTTATTCTTCCTCCGCTGCGCGTACCTACAAGTACAATTTGCCCAAGTTCGGCTATGGCATTAGCCAATTTAACATCAATGTTTGTTAGCCCGTTAATATTTATTTCCTGGTCAGCGTAACCAACATAGCTGAATATTAGAACATCGGAAGAAGAAGCCTGGATGCTGTAAGCGCCCTCATTATTTGTAACTGTTCCTGTCTTCGTAGATTTTATCTTAACTGAAACACCTTCAAGTGGCGCATTAGTTGTCGCATCCGTTACTTTACCCGAAATTCTTGTTTGTGCGAAGGACAGCTGCACAAATAACAAAAATATCAATAGAAGCAGTATTTTCAATGTTCTCATAGCATATAGTTTAATCGAAATTACCAATAAATAATAACTGGAAAAATTACGTGTGTATAACTGATAATATAGTGTGCACAGGCGACACAGAATTAGCAAAAATTTTTTGCAAAAAATTTTTTTTGATGGTGATATAATCTTTTTTCTGAGGCTGACGAAATTTAATTATTTTATTTGGGTACGCTTTAACCCATCATTAACCCGTATAAGGTTTTGCAGCTTTCACAAGCGACTTAAATTTGCGCAGGCGTAGTTGTATGATACATAAAACCACAATTTTATTAACATTGTTACTAACGGTTGCTAATGTAAAGGCACAACAGCAGCCCCCTGCCCAGTTACCTTCATTGCTGGAAGGCACTACACAAATGCCTGTTTTACACGACAACGAAAACCCTGATGATTTTATACGCAGCCATATTTTTGTGAAGGTATCAGCCAGTAAAAATACAGTTTATGCGGGCGAACCCTTACTGGTAACTTACAGATTATACACCTCACTAAACAGTCAGGCCAGAGTAAGTAAGCAACCCTCTTTTAACGGGTGCAGTGTGCTTGAATTATCTGCAGATAATGATATTCACGAAGCAACTATTAACGGCACGCAATTTCATGTATTTACAATCAGAAGAGTGCAAATTATACCCCTTGAGGAAGGAATATTGCAACTTGCCCCGGCATTTGTTGATAACATAGTACAGTTATTACATGAAGGAAGCGGAATTGAAAATTTTTCTATTACGCTTTCCAATGATCCATTGAATATTGAAGTAAAGCCCTTGCCGGTGAATGGAAAACCAAAAGACTTTTCAGGATTGCTTGGAAGGTTTACAATTGCTGCAAACATTGATACTAATAAATTACCTGCTGGCGAAAATGCAATATTACGTGTAGTGATCCGTGGCAGCGGCAACATCGCAGGTATTCATATTCCTGCAATTCAATGGCCAATTGGAACAGAACATTTTGAGGGAAGTGATACCCAATATATTGACCAGGAAAATTTTCCGGTCACGGGCTATAAAATTTTTGAAGTGCCTTTTATCGGTGACAGGGAAGGGAAAGCAATGATTGCCCCGATAGCATTTTCATATTTTGATCCATTGCTTGAAGCTTATGAAACCATAACTACAAACAGCATTCCGGTTACTTTTACAAAAGCCATTGGCCGAAGTGAGCAAATGAAAGATATTGTTACGGAAGATGTAAGCAATAAAAAATATTTGTGGATAGTAGGAGCCATTGCTATTTCAGTAATATGTATATGGCTTGTTGCTTCACGCCTGAAATCAAACCAGAAGAATCAAAACAAACTATTGGCGAAACAACAAAATGGAGTAACAACAAAACTGGAAGTGCCGCCGCCATTAAAAAATGATGCTTCCGAAATTTTTGCTGAATTAAATAAATTAGGCTCTATCCAGATGACAGCCGATTTTCTGTCGTCAACAAAATATTTTCTTATAAAAACATTACAGGCAAAGCTGGAAGCGCCGAGTGTAAGTGAACATGAATTAATTTTTTTGATGAGGCAAACCAAAGAATTTACAGAGATCGCCATGAGCTGCGAGGTCATTTTCGACACGTGTGACCGCAATCTTTATTCATTGGCAACCGAAGAGAACGTGCAGGAAAAAATATACTTTGAGCTTACATCTGTAGTGAAGAAAATGTACGAGCTGTCTTAATTGCTGCTACCTTCGTTGATTAGCCTTCAACATATTGTATATACTGTTTGGCTGGTTCAATAAACTTAATTACCGCTTCTTCGTCAATTATAAAATCATCCATAGTCATTTCTTATTCTTTCTTGCATTAATTTACCACTGTGAGATTTTGAAATCAAATTTTTGTAAGCAGCAGAGCTCTGGTAATATAAAAACAACTGTAATAAAGCCGGTTTATCGCGGCATTATAAAACTTGTTATCCATTAATACGGCAACTTCCTTTAGGAGCATTCTACATTTTTCAATTTTTAATTCAATAGAGCCAGAACGATTTGTATTCATATTCTTATGCCCTCAACAGAAACTGATTGATTGAGATCGTAATACGCCGCTTTAGTTTCCCATTCATTTTCATCTGCAACAATTATGTTAATAAACGATGAATTTGTACGCTAAGAGGAAAAAGTGCATCCCAAATTTTATGTTCTGTTAATCGGGTATTAGTAATATTTTTAGTAAGAATAAGTATATCCCAATCACTTTCTTCGTGCCAATCGCCGCGTGCCCTGCTGCCAAATAAAATGATGCTGGCATCCGGCACTATTTTTAGGATTGCTGATTTAATTGATCGCAATATTCCATCGTGATTTTTCATTACTCAAATTTCGCGTTTTTATTCAGGCTAATTTTCAATCCGTATATTTATATCCCATTCCCCTTACTGAATGAAAGTGTTGAGGGATCCTGCTATCTTTCTCGAAATATTTACGAAAGCTAAGAATAAAATTATCAATCGTTCGCGTGGTAGGATATACGTTATATCCCCATACCATTTGCAATATTTTTTCACGCGTTACAACTTCGTTCCTGTTCTCAATTAGCAGTTTCAGAAGCATTACTTCTTTTTTACTCAAATCAATTTTATTACCCTCGCTTGTGGTTGCTTGTTGTGCTTTAAAATCTATTTTATTTCCTCCGAATTCATAAGTATCGCCAACAGTTTCCTTTACCTGTATCTTTTTATTTTTTTGAATAAGCTTTTCCACACGCAGTAACAACTCTTCAAGGTTGAAAGGTTTTGTAAGATAATCATCTGCCCCTTTTTTTAATCCAAGTACCCTGTCAGCTCCTGTATTCTTTGCGCTCAATATCAGTATGGGCACTTCATTCTGCTGCACACGCACGTTTTCTGTAATATGAATACCATCGATTCCGGGCAACATAATATCAAGAATAATAAGATCAAAATACTCGTTGTGTATCGCTTTCAATGCGTCCGCGCCATTGTAGCAGGAAGTAACTTCATATCCCTCCAATTCAAGATTGAGTTTTAACGCCTCGTGAAGATTTTCTTCATCTTCAACAACCAGTATACTCGCTTTTCTTTCTGTACTCATAACTATATAGCTTCAAGGCTAACACTAAAGATGCTTCCCTTTGGCTCATTATCCTGCACGGTAAGTGTACCTTTATGATCGTTTATAATACGTTTACAAAGATACAACCCCAGGCCAGTGCCTTTTGCTTTGCGCGTTGTTTCGCTGCCTACACGATAAAATTTTTGAAATATCCATTTCTTTTCTTCATCAGCTATTCCTTCGCCTTCATCTGTTATTTTTAATGTGGCTCTATCATTTATTTTTTTCAGTTCGACTTTTACCACCGTTTCTTTTCCAGAATACTTCAAAGCATTATCCAATAAATTATTCACAAGCATTTGCAATAAAAGCGTTTCGCCGGCAACAAAAATATTTTCCCCGATATGTTCTTTTATAACACGATCATGAAATCGGTTATGAAAATCTTTTACTGAGCTTTTTACAACTTCACTAAGATCTATAGATTGTTTGTTTATTGCATAATGACCTGACTCCAGCTCTGCTGTTACAAGAATATTATTGGTAAGTGCATTTAACCTTTCGGTTTCAAGCAATGTATTGCTGATTAATTTTTGCTGCCTGGCTTCATCAAGCTTATACTTCTGCAAAGTTTCAAGATTCAATCGTACCACTGCAATCGGTGTTTTTAATTCATGGGTAACAGCCATCATAAAATTTTGCTGCTGGTGCGATAATAGTATTTGTCTTTTTGTGGCACGATATACAAAAACAGCGACTATCAAAATCAGCAAAAGAAATGTTGAACCCTCGCCTATATATTGTGTTGTTTTACGCTTCCTCTCCTCCTGTACCAGCGAGAGTTTTTGGGTATAAGCAGGATCATTCCTGTCAATCTGTGCCACCCTGTATTGAAACATTTGTGCATTTTGATTTTCCAATGAGATAAACCACCAAACCAATGCTGCTACAATATATATCAATAAGAACCAATACACTAAAGTAATAAATGCAAGTCTCTGTTTTTTTAAACGTTTTATCATGCGAACAATTTATTCATCCTGCAGCAGGCTTACAAATGTAAAACTGAATTTATTCTTGAAATCTGCGGATTAGATTTAAAAATTTGCGTTGATAATATCCAGCTTGAGTGATTCAACGAAGTCAAATTGCATATCAACAACTGGCTTCATGATAAAAAATCTTTCGAGTTAAGAAACAAATTAATTATGTTTTCATGTTTGAATAATGAATAAGTAATTTTGTGCCCCGTTTTATTTTTAAAACTAAAAATCTAATCGTATGGCATTCACACTACCGGCTCTTCCTTATGCACCAGATGCACTGGAACCTTATATCGACTCAATGACAATGCAAATTCATCACGGCAAACATCACCAGGCTTACGTTGACAATTTAAATAAAGCAATTGCAGGAACTGGAAATGAAAATAAAAGTTTGGCTGATTTAATTGCGAGTGCAGGCTCTATTTCGGCTGCTGTTCGCAATAATGGCGGTGGGCACTGGAATCACACTTTCTTCTGGGAAATACTGGCGCCGCATGCAAACAGTACTCCTTCGGGAGAATTAGCAGATGCAATTAGCTCGGCATTTGGTTCCTTTGACGAATTTAAAACCAAATTTTCAGCGGCGGGTGTTGGCAGGTTTGGCAGTGGCTGGGCATGGTTAATTGTAAAGGATGGGAAACTTGAAATATCTTCTACACCCAACCAGGATAATCCTTTAATGGACGTTGCTGAAGTGAAAGGAAAACCTATTTTTGGTGTTGATGTTTGGGAGCATGCGTATTATCTCAAATATCAAAACAGGAGGCCAGAGTATTTAACGCAAATATGGAACGTGATCAACTGGCCAAAAGTTGCAGAACATTTTGCAAAAGCAAAAGCAAAATAAATTGAAAGAAACTTTCTTATCTTCAGAGTCCTGCTAAACATGCGGGGCTTTTTTATTAAATTAAACTTATATGAAAATCAACTTTATTGTCGTTGCAGTTTCAACTCTATTTTTTGTAGCCTGCCATAGCAAAAAAATTATCGTATACGCCAATAATGACGTTGCTATTAATGAAGAGGCGAAAACAATCACACAAAAAGACAATGAAGGTCATATTGATAAAGAAATAGAATATAAAACCGGAAGTAAAGTTGAATTGAAAGTACAACAGAAAGATGGAAGCACCAGCAGTATTGAAATTCCTGAAGACGGCTACTACATTGTAAATGTAAAAGCAAAAGATACCATTGTTGGCGGCTATCAAAAATATTCAACTCAACAGGAAGCCAACCGGATAATAACACAGGAAGAATTAAAGCGCAGCATCGATTCTTTACAGCAAATGGCGGAAGGTAAAAATATAAGCGCTGCAAACCGTACATTTTTTATTCCTCCGAATACTGCCGCTAAAATATCTTCCAACACTGATGCTACGGTTATTGGACCTTACCACAGAATGACTTCAATGGAGCAGCAAGGAAATAAAGAACCTGAGGTCTACAGGTTTTATAGTGTTAAAGAAGTAAGGGAAACAATAGATAAATTGATGCAGCACACAGGAGAAAAACAGGAAGAAGAAAAGAAACCAAAAGAGGAGAAATAAAAAACGGATCATTATTACCGAATACCAGCTATCTTTCTTTATCGACGTTTACCATCACAAGAAAATTCTAAATTAGTTCATTTTTTAATTGACTGATCCATGAACAAGTAACGTTCCCTGCTTTGATCCGGCAATGGTTTCGTATCAACATCTATATGCATTACCTGAACGTCTTTGCTGTTATCAACGGCAGGCCACTGTGGTACTCCCAAACCATTTGGACTACCTGTTTTTATGAAGTTTACAAAAAGTGCCTGCATTATCTCTGAGACTTTATAATCATCAGGTTGCCAATCATAAACACGATTAGTAGGCAAATTGCCAAGGGCATATTCTATTTCGGCAGAATGTACAGCACCCCGGGAAGCAGGCGCCTTAAGCGTTTGGGCGGAAGAAGAATCTTTTATTATACCGCCAGCCAATCCTGCTGTTGCATTGCCCATTTCCGATCTCATTTCAGGACGGGGACGGGCATATAAATAACGATAAACGGGTTTGCCTCCTGTTTTACTTTGCAGATCACTCCATTTCCATGTACTAAAACCTATAAATCTATCACTTGCCAGATCTGTGGCAACTTGTTCTACCACTTCATCCGTGGAAGCATTATAAACATGCAGCGCTTCAGATGATTTTTCACCATAAAGTTTTTGCACTGCTTTTGTATAATTTTCAAGAGTTGGTTTGTCTTG
>DATBFI010000333.1:0-5539 GCA_036558585.1 Chitinophagaceae bacterium | reverse complement strand
AGGAAAGCTGGGTATATGGAGTGGAACTGAAACCGGATTTCAGTGGAGTAATTGGCGAGCCGGTATTGTTGTTACGTCCGCCTGTAACAATGAATGACAAACAAGCCGAATGGGAAAGCCGTTCTGTAACGTCAAAAGAAGTAAATCGCAGGTGGACTGAAGGTTCAGTTACATTTAGAAAGGGAGATACTTACTATATCATGTATTCTGCAAATTATTTTGGCGGTAAAAATTATGCTGTAGGTTATGCTACCGGAAAAGGTCCATTAGGACCATTTGAAAAATCTCCGGATAACCCGGTGCTTGGCAAAAATGTTGACAATGGCGGAATAGTCACCGGTACGGGGCATAACAGCATTACCTGGTCGCCGGACGGCAAAGAAATGTTTTGCGTATATCATGGCAGAACTACTGCAACGGGAAACGATCGTGTAGTATTTATTGACCGGATGAAAATCTTAGAAGACGGACGGCTCATCGTTGAAGGCCCGACTACCGATCCCCAACCCTTACCGTCAGGAATAAGCAGGAAATAAAAATTTTTCTAGAAAAGAAGCCAGCCAAACAAGCATCCCTCCTTTACTTAAGGAGAATAATATACAAGGCGCGCAAGTTCAATAAAAAAATAAAAATTTGAGAGAGTAAGCAGAACAAAATTTTCGTCTTCGAATGTCGCTATCCCTGGTTTGAGGCCACGGATAATTTATGCGGGAACTGTTTTAATACCGGCTTTTATCTTCAGTTCAAAGTCTCCTGATTTTCGGAATAATCTCCGCGGCACACTTCAAACAATGGGGGTGATCTTTCATATTGAGTATTTTCGCTACATTTGACCAACCTCATTCATCGCCGCCACATCATAATCCTTGACCGTTGTTATGCCAATTAAACGAAAACATAATGGAGACAATCATCTTTAACGAAGCGGGTGTATGGATAAAGAATCTCAAACTAACAAATCTTGAAATAAGTGAACCGGGTAAGAACGAAGTACAAATGAGAATTCTTGAGATGCTCATTTTTCATAATTCGCAAAACTGTTTACAAAAAATATTTCAATAGCTGCGTGGCGAACTTTACTCATCAAAAAATTTTTATCTTGAAGCTCTGAAATGTTGGCTGCTATGCCATTTGCAGTAAATATTTGGCTTACTTCAACAAATCACCAAAATCTATAAAAAAATGAAAATTAAAATCTGCTTACTGCTATTTGCTACCGGATTATCTTTCAGTTGTCAACAAAACAAATTATCCAAAACAAAATCGGCGGATACTCCTGAAATAAAAAAAGGAATGATTAAGGTCACCATACTTTATCCGAATGGAGATGGCAAAACATTTGACATGAATTATTATACCGAAAAACATATGCCGTTAGTGGCTAGTTTGTTAGGCGATTCACTAAAACTTATAAAAATTGATAAAGGAATAGCCAACGGACGTTCAGATGCTCCTGTCCCGTTTTTAGCGATTGGATATTTGTATTTTGACAGACTTTCCGCATATCAAAATTCCTTTGGACCAAACGCTACAAAAATCAGAGACGACATTCCACACTTTACCAACATCCAACCAATCGTCCAAATCAGTGAGGTACTTCAATGATATTTCAGTCTTCGCGGGGGTGTTTCAAAGTAAAGCTTGTGTATATTACGAGACAGGTGCTTTTTCAGAGCGGCTTCTTTACATATCCGCTTTAGAACGGATAACCTATCGCGAGATTATACACGGCTTCATTAAATCCTATAGCGCCCCAATCCCATTTAGAACCACTTGTTATCCAGGGCTTGCGAATGGGGAAGGCCATATCAAGCCGAACTATTAATATCTGTATATCAAATCGTAAACCTATTCCTACCCCTACAGCCACCTGTTTTAAAAAATTGCTTGTAAATTTTGAACCGGGTCTTATGGGTGTGAAATTTAAAGAATCTTCGTGTCGCGTCCAGATATTACCTGCATCTACAAATGCCGCCCAGCGTACGATGGAAAATAATTTTGCGCGATATTCAAGATTCATCTCAAGCTTTATATCACCAGGTTGGTCCGCATAATAACTTGCCGTATCAGAGATCGGCGGATGATAAGCTCCGGGGCCTAATGATCTTGAACGAAAAGCCCGTATATCGCTTGTTCCTCCTGCAAAAAATTCTTTTACATAGGGCATTAATTTAGTGTTTCCCCATGCATAACCCATACCTGCAAGAAAGCGTGTATTAATTGAGCGCATCCCGCGCAGGTTATAATAATGTCTAAAGTCCAATTCACCACGTATATATTGTGAAAAAGGAGTATTAAAAATTTCTTTTTGTTTGTCTTTAGATACATTGGCCCCTGTAATTAAACCAAGCAGATTACCGGACAAATCAAGATTAGCGTTAAAATAATAATTGTTTCGTTTAAAGTTGGGCACCGTCTGCGTATTATAGTTGTAATTAAAAATGGAGCCAATAATAAACTGCTTTTCTATGGCACGGAACAAAACAGGATTTTCTTTGGCAGAATCTACATATTGTTGAGTGATATTTGTTGGTTGTACATAATTGATATTTACCAGCGTTAACTGGTATTCATTTTTCATTGTGTTTTTCCATTGATAACCAGCGCTGGCTATGGCCGATGTAAGTGTATATTCAGCACTGCTCCTGTACACTTCATAAGCAGTGCGAAATCTTGTTTTAGGAACAAAGGCCCCACTGATAGGAAGCCGAAAGGGCGCAATAACCCGGGGTATATATAAATTCAGATCACCTCCGTAACGTAAAATATTTGTTTTAAATGTTTTTGACCTCTGTTTTTCGGCTCCGCCATAAGCGCTCACTGTAAATAATTCTGCCCCCTTTAAGGCATTCCTGTGGCGCCAGCTTAGAGTGAATTCCGTGCCTGTTGAACTATTCGATTTTGTGAGTGCAGAAATCTCAAAACGTATAGACTTGAATGGAGCAGGTGTTAAATAATAGAAAGCATTTAAATAATTACCCTGTACTGTATCAACCGGTTCAAAACGTGCTTTTACAAACTTATATACACCTAATGTGGTAAGGCGGTTGAGTGCAAGATTATGAGCTGTGCGATTGTAAATGTCTCCTGGTTTGAAAACAAGTGTTCTGCTAAAAATTTTTGGCTGAAACCTGTTCCTGGGATCTATAATTTTATATCCGCCAAACGGTGTCACCTTTGCCTGTGCTACGCTGGTATCACTTCTTATATCATAATCTGCGTATACGATTACATCTTTTATTCTGTATACCTCTTTTGCTTGCGGTGGCGTTGTTGGTTTTAGCCGCACATCCATATCTACCTGATGGTTGCCTACCGTTGAATCCACATTTACGATTATATCGTCAGGGCTAAAATAAAAGAAGCCTTTCTCTTTCAATCTTGTATCGATCCTTTCCCGCTCTTTTTTTATTTTATCAAGGTCGTAAGGCTGTTTTGGTTTTAGCAATGAATACTTTGCCATTCTCCTGCTTATTATACTTGTATCCGGGGGATATGTAACATTGCGTATTGTATAGCGATCGTTGACAATAGCTGTGTAGGTAGCTGTCAATTTTTTGTTTTTTACGGTAGTATCAAGCATAACCGTGTCCCGAAAAAAGCCGATATTCTCCAAATGGTTTTGAAAAACAGATCTGTTCTTTTCCAGCACAGACGCTGAAGCTATCACAGGGGGTTCTCCGAATTTTGTTTGTATCCAGTGGCCTAATCCTTTCTTTCTTTGCTTTTTGTTAAATGAATTATATATCCACAATTTCACAGGCATCCCTAATATTTTTGAATTGGGTTTTGGGCGAAGCAATGCCTCCAGTTCATCTTCGAAATCATTTTTCTTGTTTTTTGAAAGATGCTCCCCTTTGGATTCAATTTTTATTTTAGAGCCGCTATAAAGGTTCTGATCATCTTTAAGTCCTTTTGTGGCACTGCAGGAAGAAAAAATAATAATGATCCCCAAAAAATATATGAAGTGGTTAGCGTTCATTTTTTAATTTCCAGTTTTCAGTTTTTTCCAAAAAACTCTTATAGATTTTGAAGCCGATCTGATAACCATTTAACTTCCCTTGCCGCATGCCGACACATCGGGGCCGCACACTTCAGCCGGGAGTAAATCTGGACCGAACAGATGCTATCCAATAAACATTTCTGCCTGGTTATTATGCAGAAAACTCTGCAGACTGATGTTCCAAACCATGAAGAGATTGTGACTCGCGTGACCGGCCAGACAGGTAACCGACAATGAAGAAAGAACTATAGTTATACCAAAAATTATTTAGCCCCGCTATTCGAGCCGGTATTCATGGGCGGCGTACTGCCGGTTTCTTTCTGTTGCTTCTTAGTCCTAAATAACTCTCTTAGTTTATTATAATCAAAATTGAGTATAAAGGTTGCGCCTGTTTCAACTACTTGTCCTTCCACCACACCTTCATACTGATTTTTTTGATAAGCTCTGATGAGGTATCTTCCGTCCTTGGTCAATTGGTAATCTACTGAAACATCACCTGCAATATTCGATGAACTCCTGTTGCTGTTTTGCGGGCCTTCGAGTAAGAAATTACTACCAACATTTACCCTCAGCCTGTCGTTCATCAATTTTTTGCTCACACCAACATTTAATTGAGTGGTATTAGCCTCCTGCCCTGTAGAATAATCCGTTCCGGAAGTAAGATTGAAATTAATATCAACACCCTGTATCAGGTTGCCTGCCAACTGGTTTAATTGGTCTGTTAACAGCCGACTTGCGCTTTCACGCACCATTGCTTCCGTGCCACCCCCTCCGCCAGAACTTGCAAATGGATTTTCACCAACAAACCTGCCGAGCAACAATAACGCAAATGCCTGTTTGTTGAGTTCCGATTCCTGTGCGCGAATTTGCTGCAGCCTGGCATCCACTTCCTGCCATTGACTTAATATATCCTGTGGTAACGTAATATCAAATGCTACAACAGGCTTCATCAGTTCACCGGTTATAATCAGATTAACCTGGAACGGCAATTTTTCTTTGAAGCGGGTTTTATTTTCACTTCCTGATAACTGCGGTTCAACCAAATCAATTGATGGTGCATTTGCCACATATATAGCAGTAACATTGATGTTCGCTGTGGTTGGATCACCTGTCCATGTTATGGTACTTCCTCTTTGTATATCAAATTTGCGGTTTAAAAAATTCATGGCGAGCTGGTACGAACCGCTCGTTAATTCATAAGTGCCCGTTAAACTTGTTTTACCGCTCTTATCAATACCGGCTACCAGATCCGCACGACCTTTCACTGTTAATGCATCACCATTTCTTTCATCAATAACCAAAGTAAACTGGGCATTGCTGTCAGTTTCTACATTAGCTGTTAAATCAAGACCTCTTAATTGAGATTGACCCATGGTGGTAGTATCAACAGCTGCAGAATCTGCCTGAAGCGGATGATCTTTATCAATAAATTTTACAACCCCTTCCCTGCTTACAACTTCAGGGTCTGAGCTTGGTAATATAAATGCCAGATCTGTTTCTTTGTTTATAGTCAAATTTGTTTCGACCGAAGGTGAA
>DATBFI010000332.1:0-5807 GCA_036558585.1 Chitinophagaceae bacterium | reverse complement strand
AAAATTATCCTGGAGATTGTAGTTCCTCTCGTAAATAATTACATTATGAATGGTGCTGTCATCTTTATCCTTTTTGCCAATTTTTATTACGTAGCCTTCAATTTTATCATAGAAAACTCCTTCTTTTATATCAAATGCGGGCTTCTTTACAATGATATCATATTTAAGGGCATTTAATTTTAAGTTAGCGACAGGAATAATGTTATTGGCAAATAAAAAGGCTGTACCGCTTAAAAGTATAGTTACAAGGAGTAATGGCTGCATGAAGCGAATCAATGGAATGCCAGCGGATTTAATAGCGACAAGTTCAAAACTTTCACCAAGATTACCAAATGTCATGATTGATGAAAGCAATAATGCAAGTGGTAAAGCAAGTGGAACCCATGTTACAGCCACAAGTGCGGTTAGATAAGCCAGCGTTGAAAGATCTAATCCCTTACCTACTAAATCATCAATGTAAAGCCAGAAAAACTGCATTGTTAAAACAAAAAGAGCAATAAGAAAAGTGGCTAAGAATGGCCCTACAAACGAACGTAAAATCAGAATATCGAGTTTTTTTACCACTTTGTGCTTACTTTAAAATGAAGTTTATGACTCTCGCAAATGTAAAACTTTCAAAAGCTGAATTAACGCTGGTATGTGATGAACAAATCATTTTAACAAAGAACATCATAATTGATAAAGTATACCAGTTATTTGGGGTTTTAAACGATCACTTTATTACCCGGGTAAAAAACACTGAAGCAGTATTTCCTCTTGAAGTACTAACATGGTCTCCCAAGATATACAGGGGTGAGCAGTATAGAGGTCTGCCTTATGTTATGCTGGATTACCCACGTTATTTTATAAAAGATGACGCATTTGCTATACGCTGTTTATTTTGGTGGGGAAAATTTTTCAGCATTACCCTGCATCTTGGAGGAAAGTTTGCCCTGAAGCATAGTTCAACTATTTTGAAGAGTATGCGAAAAAAAGAAAATTCTTCCTGGTATATCTGCATAAATAAAGATCCATGGCAACATCATTTTGAAATTGATAATTATTTGCCGGCAAGTGACAATGCCTTAACATACTTTAATAAGAAGACAATCCAGGAAAAGTCTTTTTTCAAAATTGCAAAAAAGATGCCCCTTCAAAAGTGGAGTGATTCATATGATTTTTTTGTGTCGGGGTACAATGAAATACTTGATATGCTGATAGATAGGTAGATGTTTTTTAGGAGTTTCATAGCCGTAAATAATATACTACATCTTCACTTCAGTTCTAACCTAAACTGAGTGGTCCACTTCAAAATGCGTCTTGAAATATTTGTAGTCTTTCAATATTCTGTAAGTCTTCAATTTTCTTTAATTGCCCAGCCGGTGAAAGAGTTCTTTCACCTGGTAATCCCATAGCTGCGTTTGATCTTTTATTTCAGATTTTTCTGCAAAATCTTTAATTACCAATATAGTTTGATTAGAGATTTCTGTTTTTTCAATTCTAAACTCAAAATATTCATCCTTCGAAGAGTGTAACCATCTGTAGCGGATAAATTTATCTTGTTCCCTATCGGTCACTTCAGCTTTTTCAACCGACCCATTCCATGAAAAAATAAAAACATGATCACGTTCATCAACCTTATCAGCAAACCACTCCTGTAAGCCAGCTGGCGTTGAAAGAAATTCATACAATATAGGTGGCGAGCACCTCACAGGATATTCAAGAGTAAATAATTGTTTTTTAGCCATCATTCTTCATTTAACTTCCCCTATCGCGGGTTGCAATAATATTAAATAATTGGAAGGTTAAAAAACTTTTTAAAATTTAGTGCTTTGTTTAACCCTTCGTTTATGTTCTTAAACAATACAGGTCGAAAGCCTTTAAAGAGTAACAAAAAATTTTTTGGCGCGGAGTTTAATATTTCTTTATCTTAGAGGTACTTCAGCACAATCCTACCAGAAAACATCAGCTATGTAAATATTAAAAAAAATTTCGTTACCCTAAAATCTATTGGCATGGGAATGCGTCAATTGAAAATTACAAAATCAATCACTAACCGCGAATCTCCGAGTCTTGAAAAGTACCTGCAAGAAATCGGAAAAGTAGAATTAATCCGTCCCGAAGAAGAGGTCGATTTAGCCATGCGAATTAAACGCGATGATCGCAAAGCGCTTGAAAGGCTGGTAAACACCAATCTTCGTTTTGTTGTATCTGTCGCGAAACAATATCAAAATCAGGGACTTTCGCTACCTGATCTTATTAATGAAGGTAATCTGGGCCTAATGAAAGCCGCTCTTCGGTTTGACGAAACGCGTGGATTTAAATTTATTTCTTATGCAGTGTGGTGGATAAGGCAAAGCATATTGCAGGCACTTGCAGAGCAAAGCCGTATTGTGCGTTTGCCTCTTAATAAGGTAGGTTTGACCAATCGCATAAGTAAGGCTTATCAACAACTGGAACAACAATTCGAACGGGAGCCAACTCCCGAAGAACTTGCGGATGAATTAAACCTGGAAATAGAGGATGTATCTGCAGCTATAAATGTAGGTGCCCGTCATGTAAGTATGGATACTCCACTCCTGGAAGGAGATGAGAACACGCTTGTAGATGTGCTTGAAAATCCTAATGCCGACAAAGCGGATCTAAAAGTAGATTATTATGAATCTTTGAGAAAAGAAGTGGAAAGATCTCTTGAAACACTATCACAACGACAAAAACAGGTGTTATGTTATTTTTTTGGGATAGGACTGGAAAATCCTTTGAGTCTTGAAGATATCGGCAATAAATTTAACCTGACACGTGAAAGGGTAAGACAGATAAAAGATAAGGCTATAAATAAGTTAAAGTCAACGCATCGTTGTAAATTGCTGAAAGGTTATCTTGGTTAAATTTTTAAGCTTAAATAGTACCCATGATTTAGTCATGGGTTTTTTATTTTCAAAAAATATAAATTTACAATTACTCGAGGTATGAAAAGATTTTTATTCATTTTGCTATCTGTTCTTTTTTCTAAGTTGTCAAATGCACAAAGCCAGTTGGTTGTAGGAGATTGTACAGTTACTTATTCGGTAACTGGTAGTAATGCCGAAACCAATCAAAATCTTGCGGGAACAACTAAGACCTTATATATAAAAGGAAAACGATCAAGGATCGACCTGGTTGGCAATAATTATAAGCAATCAGTAATTTATGATAACGAATCAGGAACAGCAGTAATACTTAAAGAGATTGGTGCTGAAAAATATATGTCAACATTTTCTTCTGACGAGTGGAAAAAAGAAAATAAACAATTTGAAGGACTAACCGTTACATTAACTAATGAAAGTAAAACTATTCTCGGTTATGAATGTAAAAAAGCAGTGGTGCATTTAAAAAATGGAAGCTATTACAATATCTATTATGCACTTGCTATTATGCCCTCTGCCAATGAAAATCCGTATCAGTTTAAAGATATTCCCGGCTTTGTTCTTCAATATGAAACTTATAACGACAAAAATTCTTCCAGAATAACTTATACTGCTACAATAATTAATTTCAATCCTGTACCAGCTTCACGGTTTCAAATTCCATCTTCAGGATATAGAATATTGAAGAACCAGTGAACAGCTCCAAATATTTTTTGCTGTATTTAGAAACAACAAAGCCTTTCTGATTAAAGGGAATAAGCAATAAATTCAGGAGAAAATAAACTCAACGAATAGCCGGAGGAGTGGGAGTTTTAAATTTTGGCACTTTTACTGTGTATTTGTATGGATAGACATACGTTGTATTTCCCCGTTCTAAACGTATCATTGACCGTATCTGTAATTGACTCCCGGTATTTTGCTGGCTAAGATCTAATGAACCCATATAACGGAATGTACTGGGTCGCAAAGCAGAAAGAGAATAAACCTGGTTTCTTGTACTTAAATTCTTTAGGCTAAACTTGTTTTTATTATCATCTGTTTTACCGGTAAAAGAGCCGAAAGCCAAATCCACCACAAAAACAAACAATGTAGCGAACAGCACTTTGCTATATGTAAACCGTTTTTTCATTTCAGATGTAAAATTAGATATTTTAAAATCCTTAACAAATTTTTTTATTTCCTTTAATAACGTGTAAATCTCAAAATTGTTACTCTGAAATATGGAAATTTCAATTTTCTCCACTATTTTACAAAAACCAATTCAATATGCAAGACTATCTTTCACAAGAGGAACGTAATGAGTTGAACGAATTGCTGCGTCAGTATGAAAATTTGCAAAATGGCAGAACACATACTTTTCTTGAAGAAGAAGCTTTTGAACGCATAATTGACCATTTTGATGAAAAGGAGGATCTTAAGCAGGCACTAGAAGCAGCCGAAACCGGGCTCGAATATTTTCCTTACTCTTCGCAATTGCTAATAAAAAAGGCAGACCTTCTTATTGCAACCCGGCATTATAAAGCAGCTCTTGAAATTCTCGACCAGGCTTCCCTTTTTGATAGTAATGATATTAACATCTACATTCTGAAAACAGATGCTTACCTGGCTTTAGATGAACAGGCAAAAGCGGTTGCACTTCTTGAAGAAGCGCTTGATTTATTTAGTGGAGAAGAAAGAATAGACCTTTTATTTGAACTCGCAGATGTATATGATGATTACGAGGAGTTTGACAAAGTTTTTGACTGCTTAAAGCTTGTGTTAGAGCAGGAACCGACCAATGACGAGGCCTTATACAAAATTTGTTTTTGGACAGATTTTACTGGTCGAAATGAAGAAAGCATCGGGTTACATCAAAAAATAATTGAAGATTATCCCTATAATGAGCTTGCCTGGTTTAACCTTGGCGCAGCATACCAGGGACTAAAATTATACGAAAAAGCCATTGACGCGTACCAGTATGCTGTAGTAATTGATGAAAAGTTTGATTATGCCTATCGCAATATGGGAGATGCGTATATCAGGCTGCGCAAATACAGGGAAGCTATTGAAACTTTAGAAAAAGTACTTGAATTGACCCGGCCCGAAGAAGTGATATATGAGGCAATTGGTCATTGTTATCATCGTTTGAATAAATATGCGCAGGCGCGATTCAATTATCGAAAAGCATCCCACATGAATCCCGACGATAGCAAGTTGTATTATAAAATAGCACTTACATATATCAATGAAGGACAGTGGAGCAGTGCTTTGAAACCACTTGATCAAGCCCTGCGAATGCACCGGTATACTCCTGAATATAACCTGGCCATAGGCGAATGCTATATGCAGTTACAGAAATTTAGGGAGGCTATTCAGCATTTTAGCATTGTAGTGCGTAACCGGCCAAAAAATGTGGGAGGCTGGGAATCTCTAATACGTTGTCTTTATAAAGCAGGTTATTTTGAAGAAGCAGCCCGGCAATGCCAAAGCGCTTCACAAGCCACAGACTACAAACCTGTTTTTTCTTATCTCTATAGTGCAATATTATTTGCTGCCGGTAAACCAAGAGAAGCGCTTCGCCACCTTGAAGATGGGTTAAGCCGCGCACCAAGACTTCTTAAGAAATTTATCGACATGGATCCTGCTATCCTGCAAAATGCCAATGTTGTTGATGTTCTCGCCAGATATAAAAAAAGGAAAAAAATTTAGAGCACTTTTTAAATTTTCCGAAAAGTAATCCTCCGTAATTATTTAATGAAAAATATTGCCAGCTTACATTTTTGGTTTTTACAGGGCTGCAACTTTCTTAGGTATAGGTAGTTTAAACCATTTTTATTTTTATAAGTCTCAAGAGGAAATTTTTGTATGAAAAAAATACTTGCTTCGATCATTGGTTTGTTACTCGTTACAACCATAACTAATGCCCAGGATTCTTTACAAAAA
>DATBFI010000331.1:0-5073 GCA_036558585.1 Chitinophagaceae bacterium | reverse complement strand
AGAGGAACCGGATGGAACCGTTAAGTATAAGAAAGGAGCTTTCAGGATATTGACCCCGCGAAAAGATGATTTTTCCGACATTGAAATGTGGTACAGGGAAGATGTCCGTTCTTCTCCCAATGTTCATTATATACATCAATTGCAGAATCAATACCTGCAAATGACCAAAGTGCATCTCACCAATGAAGTGATTGCTTAATCATCAGGAGAATAAATTAGTAAAAACCATCCCGATCTTTCGGGGTGGTTTTTGTTTATCTGTTATCTTCATAAAAATTATTGCATGCGGTATAGCAGGGGTTTTATTGTTTTTGGTTTTGTGTTTTGTGTTTTTATGAAGTCGAAGGCGCAGCAGTTTGGAGGGAATCCATCTTCTATAAAATGGCAGCAAATCAATACGGATACTGCAAGAATTATTTTTCCGAGGGGGCTCGATTCTATCGCGCAGCGTATTGCATCGGTTACACATGAATTACAAAAAAATTATAGTAATACAATTGGAAACAAAACAGATAAAATAAATATTGTATTACAAAAAGACGCTACGATATCGAACGCATTTGTTGCACTTGGCCCGTACCGTAGTGAATATTATTTAACCCCACCGCAAAATGCTTTTGAACTGGGTGCCCAAAACTGGACCGATAATCTCGCAATCCATGAATTCAGGCATGTGCAACAGTATAATAATTTTAATATCGGTTTGTCAAAAGTCATGTCTGTGTTGTTTGGAGAAAATGGCAGGGCATTGGCAAATTCGGCCTCCATACCCGATTGGTTTTTTGAAGGCGATGCCGTTTACAACGAAACTCTGCTAAGTGAACAGGGACGCGGCCGGTTGCCATTATTCTTCAGCAGGTATAAGAGCTTGTTTGATGATAACAGGCACTACAGTTATATGCAGTTACGCAATGGATCACTCAGGCATTATATTCCGGGTCATTACGAGTTAGGTTACCTTCTGGTGGCTTATGGCAGGGAAAAATATGGAGATGATTTTTGGAGAAAAGTCACACATAACACTGCCGCTTTCAAGCCTTTATTCTATCCTCTGCAAGGCGCAGTAAAAAAATATGCCGGCATAAGTTATAATCAGTTCGTAAAAGATGCATTCGCATTTTATCAAAAACAATGGAGTACAGAAGACGCAAAAAAAACCTCCGAATGGATAAGCAGCACACAGAAGAATAATGTTGTGAATTATAAATATCCTTATGCAGTGGAAGACGGCTCTTTGCTGGTTTTAAAAAGCACCTACCGGGATATACCTGCCATTTATAAATTAAATATTGATGGCACCGAAAGCAGGATCACAGTACGGGATATTGCCTACGATGATTATTTCTCTTACAATGCCGGCAAAATTGTATATGCAGCGTACCAGGCCGATGTTCGCTGGGGCAACAGGGATTTCAGTGTTATTAGAATACTCGATATAAATACTCATGAAGAAAAAAAAATATCAAATCGTACAAGATACTTTGCGCCGGATATTTCGCATGACGGCAAAAAAATAACTGCAGTAGAAATAAAAGACAACCTGCAAAGCAGTATTGTCGTGATGGATGAAGATGGAGCAGCAATTAAAAAATTCACTGACAACGATCATCTCATTTATTCCTACCCAAAATTTTCGGCTGATGATAAATTTCTTTATATAATGGTACGAAATGACAAAGGTGAGATGGGCATAAACAAAATAAATATTATTGACGGAACTGCCACTTCCATCCTCCCCTTAAAGAACCGCATCTTAGGTTTTCCTGTAGTAAAACAAGATACATTATTGTATAGCTGCTCCAATAATGGACGGGACGAAATATGGTCTTATATAGAAAGTCAAAATAAAAATTATCGGATGGCCTCCTATGTAACCGGTTTATACCAGGCCTGCTTTACGCGAGATGGAAAACTTGTTGCATCTGTTTTTACCAGCAGTGGTTACAGGCTGGCGAAGATTAATGCCGAATGGCAACCTGTTGATCTCACTGATACATTAATCAACCTCTATGTTACAAAACCGTTTAATGAAAAATCCAATCTTTTGTTAGAATCTGTTCCTGCGACTCATTACAGTGTTACGAAATATCCCAAATTTTTTCATCCTTTTAATTTTCACAGCTGGGCTCCATATCTTGATTACCCTGATTATTCATTCAATATTTACGGACAAAATATTTTAAATACACTGCAAAGCCAGTTGTATTATAATTATAATGATGATGAAAAATATCATCGTGCCGGTTATACATCAATATACGGGGGCTGGTATCTGGAACCGTTTTTAGATATTAATCAAACCTGGAACAGAAGCGGGTTTACGGATTCAGGTAAGGTAAAATGGAATGAATTCAATGCTTCTGCGGGTTTAAGTTTGCCCCTTAATTTTTCGGGAGGCAAACAGTACCGTAATCTCACTCTGTCTGCTTCTTACAACATCAACAATATTCAATGGAAAACCAATTCAAAAAAATTACTTAATGATATTAATTATATAAATACGACGGTTTCATATTCGTCTCAAATTCAAAAAGCGACAGATCAAATATACCCGAGATGGGCACAACGTTTACTGCTGCAATATCGTGGCAGTATAACCGGTATAACAGCCCGCCAATTTTTAGCAACAGGCTCCTTTTATTTACCCGGCATTGAAAAAACACATAACATCGTTTTAAATTTTGCTTACCAGGCACGTGACACGGCAGGCAAATATTTTTTCACAAATAATTTCCCTTTTTCACGCGGTTACGATGCAATAGATCTTCCGAGAGTCTGGAAAATAGGTGGCAATTATCATTTTCCGCTTTTGCATCCTGACTGGGGCTTTGGCAATATTGTTTATTTCCTCCGCATACGTGCAAATGCCTTTTACGATTATACAGATGCCAAAAGTTTAAGAAATGACACTCATTATAAATTCAGGTCTTACGGCGGAGAGATTTATTTTGATACAAAGTGGTGGAATCAGCAACCTTTAACTTTTGGTATTCGTTACAGCCATCTTTTAGATAACGAGATCGCAGGGCTGCAACCAAACCAGTGGGAAATCATATTACCGGTCACTATTTTAAATTGATTTGCGGTATTAGCTTTGATAATTGTGGCCTTACCTTGTTGCATCGCTCAGTTCAAAGTTTCACTTTCACAGGAACAAAACATGGACCGGTTGAGCTGTTCAGGATCATTCGCTTTTTGTTGCTCTGATTGTGAGAGCGAGAAAATCTTATAAATGTGGACGCTTTTCGTCAAACCCTGTAATTCATCTCTCTTAATTTAGTGGTTTATAAAATTTGAATTATGACTTTTCATGATGCCCAACAGCAAGTAGACCAATGGATAAAAACAGTGGGTGTAAGATATTTTAGTGAGCTTACCAATCTTGGCATATTAATGGAAGAGGTTGGAGAGTTATCAAGGCTTATGGTTCGGACCTATGGTGAGCAATCATTTAAAGAATCGGATAAAGCAAAAGATATAGCGGAGGAAATGGCTGATGTTTTGTGGGTACTTATCTGTTTGGCTAACCAGACAGGCGTTGATCTTACCGACGCATTGACAAAAAATTTTGAAAAGAAAAATATACGTGACGCAGATCGCCACAAGCGTAATGACAAATTAAAGTGAACCAAATAAATAACGTATGAAATTCACTTTTAAAAATATCTGGAGTGTACTGAAGCAAACGTTCAAAGATTTTGGAACTTTAAATATAACCCGGATGAGCGCTGCTTTAGCCTATTACACCGTATTCTCTCTTGCACCTATGCTGCTCGTAATTATTACAATTTGCGGGATATTTTTTGGAAGAGAAGCTATTGAAGGAAGAATCTATACCCAGATAAAATCTTTCGTGGGCAGTGATGCAGCAGTGCAAATTCAGCAGCTTATTAAAAATGCTGCCATTTCACCGGGACTAACTTTGGCCTCCACCATTGGGGTTATTGCATTAATATTTTCAGCAACCGGCGTTTTTGCAGAAATACAATCATCCATTAATGCCATCTGGCGATTAAAAGCAAATCCAAAAAAAGGGGGAATTATAAAAATATTACTTACACGATTATTAAGCTTCTCTATGATCGTCTCACTTGGATTTATTTTGATGGTTTCACTAATCGTGAATGCTGCACTGGCTGCTCTTGTTGACAGGCTTACACAAATTTTTCCGGGCATTACTGTTTACATTACTTATGCAATAAACGTTATACTTACATTTATTACTACCACAGTTTTATTTGGAATAATTTTTAAAGTGCTCCCTGATGCAAGAGTAAAATTTAAAGATATACGGGCAGGTGCCATCACTACTGCTTTGCTGTTTATGCTTGGAAGGTTCGCCATTGGTTTTTACCTTGGTCACAGTAAAGTGAGCAGTACATATGGAGCCGCCGGCTCACTGGTGGTGATATTGTTATGGGTTTATTACTCTGCTATTATTTTATATTTTGGCGCTGCATTTACCAGGGCTTACGTATCACGTAATGGCGGGCATATTTATCCAAACAATTATGCAGTATTTGTGGAACAGGTTGAAATAGAAAATAAGGGTTCTCTAAAAGATCAAAACATGGAAGCAAAAAAAGTAAAGAAAGATGAAATTGAGATAAAGAAATAATTTGCCGATAATTGTAAATCTTTTGCCTGTCAGGAATATTATCCCGGAATTCTTGAAATATATTTTTCAATTTCCTTTATCTGGTCAATTACCTGTTTTGTTGTAGGCTTACACGCCTTGGCTTTACGAAAAAAATCTTTTGCAGCGCGAAATTCTCTTTTGTTCATGAATATCTGGCACATGCTTAAATAAGCAACGGCTTCACTCTCTTTATCCGGAATACCGGCGCGAATAGCCTGGCGAATATAACTTTCTCCCCCCCTGAAATCGCCTTTTTGCAATGCCATCATTCCAAGTTGTAATTTGTTGGCTCCCTCGGCCTCTGGCATTGGTGCGCCTAAAGCAGAACTTTTTTTGAGGTGCTTTTCCGCGGTATCAAAATCCTGGGCCATCATTGCAAGATTTCCCTTTACGGTATAGTAAGTGGAACGAATAGGTTTGTACAACAAATTTGG
>DATBFI010000330.1:0-2547 GCA_036558585.1 Chitinophagaceae bacterium | reverse complement strand
CGAATACCCCTATGGAAGGTATCCAGAAAATAAAAGAGGTGGTTGATAAAGATCCTGGAAATATGTATGCTCAGTTGATTCTGGGTTTAGGTGATATAAAGAGCGCACAGTATGATAAAGCCACGGAAAGATTGCAACTTGTTGCGCAAAAAGAGCCTAATAATCTGCAGGCCATTTTTAATCTTGCAGAAACTTACGAAAGAAAGGGAGATAAAGTCAATGCTGTTGCCTGGTATAAAAAAGCACAGAATATAATTAGCATCCCCGAGGCGAAGCAGGAAATTGAAGAAAGGATAAAAACATTACAATAACAAGTTTAATAACCTAAAAATTATTGGATTATGCCTTGTGGCAAAAAAAGGAAGCGTCATAAAATTGCGACGCATAAAAGGAAAAAAAGATTAAGAAAAAATCGTCATAAGAAGAAGAATAAATAATTTTGATTTCTATACGCTAAATGCGATAGTAGTGTATTGCTAAAGGCATTAATTACTTACACAAACTGCCATATTTTTCTGCAAGCAACTTTTACCTTTTCCTGATCTGGCAGCATGATGTGTTAACGGAAATAGTGTATAGTCTGCTGTTAACTTTATTTAACAAAAGCAGATATTTAAAAGTTGCATTTGTGAACAAAGAACTTATTATTAATGCAGCGCCTTCCGGCGTTGAGATTGCTTTACTTGAAAATAAAAAACTGGTTGAACTGCATCATGAAAAAGCTGATGCAAGTTTTGCTGTGGGTGATCTATATCTTGGAAAAGTGAAAAAACTGATTCCCGGACTAAATGCTGCATTTATAGACGTAGGGTTTGAAAAAGACGCATTTCTTCATTATACTGATTTAAGTCCCTATGCCCGTTCATTGCTCAAATTCACACAGCAATGTATAAATGACAAATCAGAAACTCCTTTTGAATTTTCACAATTTGAAATTGAACCGGAAATTGTCAAGACCGGCAAGATAAATGAAGTATTAAGTGGAAAACCAAATATTCTGGTTCAAATATTAAAAGAGCCAATAGCAGCAAAGGGCCCCCGTTTAAGTTGCGAAATTTCTTTGCCAGGCAGATTTGTCGTAATAACTCCTTTTAACGATATAGTGGCAGTGTCCAAAAAAATCCATTCCACAGAAGAAAGAAAAAGACTCCAGAAAATTATTGAGGCCATCAAACCAAAAAATTTCGGTGTAATTGTTCGTACTGCAGCCGAAGGCAAAAATACTTCTGAGCTCCACGAAGATTTACAACACCTGGTAGATACATGGAAAAGCATTCAAAAAAATCTGCAGTATGCCGTTGCACCCTCCAAAATACTTAGTGAACAGGATAAAACAACCAGTATTTTAAGGGATTTACTTACTGAAGATTTTAACCGCATCATTACCAACGATAAGAATATTTACAAGGATACAATATCATATATACAAAAAATCGCTCCGGGAAAGCAGGATATTGTTTCGCAGCATCTTAACGGGCTTCCCATATTTGATCAATATGGTATAACTAAGCAGGTAAAAGGTTCCTTTGGAAAAACCGTAAATCTTCCAAGCGGGGCTTATCTGATCATTGAGCACACAGAAGCTCTACATGTAATTGATGTGAACAGCGGTTACAAAAGTATAAGCAATAACCAGGAAGAAAATGCACTGGAAACAAATCTTGAAGCTGCGGAAGAAATTGCAAGACAGCTTAGGTTAAGAGATATTGGGGGTATTATTGTAGTTGATTTTATAGATATGAGGCTTCCTGAAAACAAGAGAAGGGTTCAGGAAGCGATGGAACGGTTCATGCTGGCAGACAGAGCAAAACATGCAGTTTTACCTATTTCCAAGTTTGGTCTTATGCAAATTACAAGACAACGCATGAGACCCGAAGTAAGCATTAATACCGCTGAAATATGCCCGGCCTGTAATGGTACAGGAAAAGTAACTTCTTCATTATTATTAGTAGATGAAATTGAAAAACGTTTAAATTACCTGGTTACGCATCAGCATAAAAACCTCACAATATTCGTACATCCTGTTGTGCACTCACATCTTACAAAAGGCATTTTCTCTATTACCTGGAAATGGAAAAGAAAGTTTAAAACCCGTATCGCCGTTAAACCTAATTCCGATTATTATTTAACCGAATTTCATTTTTTTGACGCCAATGAGGAGGAAATAAAATTTTGAATTCAGGCAATAAAAAATTTATACCTATTCCCATTGACTTTCAATGGTTTAAAAAACCAGTTTTTTTTTATTAGTCAGTATTTACAAAAAACTAATACTAATATAGCTGACAATCAATTGTTTGTGTAAAAACTTATAGCTAGATCATTGAAAAACTAAAGTTTTCAACAAGATCAAAAAATAATTTTGAAATGTAACCACTTATTGTAATTTAGTGGCAGAATTTAATGGGTTAGTAAGTAAAGGGTTGGCAATTTTGCCAACCTTTTTATTTGTGATTAATCAGCTATAAAATTTTTTCATTTAACATACATCAATAAGTTTTTGGCTGCTGGTAAACGCTAATGAGCATAACATATCAAAGCAACTTT
>DATBFI010000329.1:0-5019 GCA_036558585.1 Chitinophagaceae bacterium | reverse complement strand
GCTCAAAAAGGATCATCACCGGCCTATAAAATTGCATATCTCTCCAAACCAATTGTTGCAAGCCAGGAAACAGTAAATGCAGCTAACGAAGCAGCTACACAGTTTTCAGCGAACAGCCGGGATCAGAAACAATTTGAAACGAGTGCAAAAAAGCTCAATAAAATACCCTTGGTTGCAACCGACATAAAAGAAAATGATTTTTCTGTAGGTTCTATAGGTGAAAACAGGCAGTTTGTGAGATGGATTTATGATAATAAAGTGGGTGATGTTTCCGAACCATTCGAGGTAGGCGATAATTACATTGTGGCCATTATTACCGGGATAAACAAAGCCGGCCTAATGAGTGCGCATGCTGCAAGGCAAACAGTTGAACCGATTGTAAGAAATCAGAAAAAAGCAAAGCAGATAATTCAAACAAAGATCAAAGGAAACACGCTGGATGCAATTGCAAAATCAGCAGGAGCCTCTATTCAAAGAGCTGACAGTGTATCATTCCAGGCATTCATCATACCTAATGTTGGTAATGAAGTAAAAATTATAGGCGCTGCTTTCAATAAACAGCTTCAAAATAAGATCAGCGAGCCTATTGCCGGCGCAACGGGTGTATTTGTTATTCGCGGAGAAGGCATATCTGCTACCTCGTCTTTAAGCAGTAATCCAACTACACTTCGTCAAACATTGGAAACTCAGATGAAGTCTCAAATCGGTTATACCTCCATGAATGCATTGCGGGAGGCGGCAACAGTAAAAGATTATCGGTCTACTTTTTATTAACAGGAATGCCTGCAGCACGCATTCAACTGGCATCATGAAAAAGATTTTCATCTTTCCTGTTCATTATCTAATGGGTAATTTTGTAAAAAGAACTTTATGCAGGACACGATTGTGAACAAGGTTGCTGAAAGTGGTATAATAACTCTTAATCTGGAAGATTATTATCCAAAAGAGGAGATTGTTGTGTTTGATTTAAAAGAACATCTTTTCAGGGGGCTTATATTAAAGGAAAAAGATTTTAGAGAAGCTCTCAGGAATATCAACTGGCAGCAGTACGAAAATAAAAATGTTGCTATCACCTGCACAACCGATGCAATAATTCCTATGTGGGCATATATGCTCGTCGCAAGTTACCTTGAATCTGTAGCTGCTAATTTTTCTTATGGAAATGAAAAAGATCTGATCACAAGTATTCTCATAAAAAAAATTGCCGCCATAAACGGGGATAATTTTGCAGATAAAAGAGTTGTAATAAAAGGATGCGGCGACATTCAAATTCCTGGAGTTGCATATGTAGAGATAACTAATAAGCTAAGACCTTATGCAAAAAGCATTATGTATGGCGAAGCCTGCAGCACAGTGCCTATTTATAAGAAGAAATAAATCTTGACATAAGAATGGTATTGGTTGTGGCCTCAATACAGGATCGGTTAAAACCAGCCCCGTCTTTTAAATATCCATATCATCCATAAAGGAATAAATAACATTAGCCCAACAGCAATGTAAAAACCTGTTTGCTGATGTGTAAGTGGAATTACTTCGAAGTTCATACCAAAAATGCCGCCGATAACTGTAGCTGGTGCAAGCAGGCAGGTTACAATGGCCATTACTTTCATCACTTCATTTAGCCTGAGGTTTACACGGCTCATATAAAGATCCTGCAAACTCATGATCATATCACGATAGTTTTCCACAAGATCATTGGCCTGAACAATGTGATCGTACACATCTTTAAAATATTTGATCGTTCGTTCTTCAAGCAACTCACTCTCGCTGCGCAAAAACGCATTTACCATATCTCTTACCGGTCCTATATTTCTTTTAAGCACTATTAACTCTTTTCTTAACCTGTTGATACTTGCAAGCGAATGTGTGTTGCCGTATTTAATGATCTCCTCTTCGAGCTGCTCGATCTTTTCACCAAGTTTTTCAAGAACGGTGTAATAGTTGTCTACAATAACATCTATCATGGAGTAACAGAGGTAATCAGTATTGCTCTGTCTTAGTTTTGTACTCGCGATGCGCAGCTTTTCCCGAATTGGATTAAAAACATCTTTTTGATTATTTTCCTGGAAGCTTAAAGCAAATTTGTTTCCTAAAATAATGCTCACCTGCTCCGATTCTACTGCTTCTTCTTTCTCGTTAAAGTAAAGCATGTTTAAAAGACAATATATTACACCCTCCACTTCATCCATCTTTGGCCGCTGGCTAACACTAAGTATGTCTTCAATAAGCAGGTAATGCACCCCATAATAATTGCAAATTGTTTCCACATCTGCTTTACGAATGCCGTCTATATTTATCCAGGTGTTCCTGTTATTTTCTTTAAAGGCAAAGCTTTCTGTAACATTTGTTAGCCTGTATTCTTTTAATTGTTCAGCGGTGTAATCATACGCAGAAATAATTACTTCTGTTGCCTCTGTTCTTTTTGGTATAATAGGATTAACATCAAAAATTTGCTTGGTTCGTCCGGGATTGAAAAAGGGAAGTATTAAATTAAAATATTTGGCAGGGGATGTCATGTTATATTTTATGAAAACAAGTTAAAACTAATTGCCTGAACAAAAAACATACCTGCATTATGGTACTATATTTTATATTAGAGAGGACAGTTTGGATTTGGTGTGTTGTAATAAAGATTGTTTAAAAACCATAAACGGAGGATCGCAAAACCATGTACTAATTTAAACCCGCTGCAACTTTTTCAAGCAATGCTTTTGTTTTGCGTACGCCCTCTTCCTCATTATCTCCACTAAACTCAATGCCCATATATCCACGAAAACCCGAGTCTTTAATGATCTTAAGCATTTTATAAAAATCCGTTTCAACACAATTTCCGTTTGCATCGAAGTTTTGGGCTTTTGCGCTTACAGCTTTTGCGAAAGGCATCATTTCCGCAACGCCTTTATATCGATCATACTCTTCGATACAGTTTCCTTCCCAAATATGCCGGCCGTCCCGCTTTATACAGAAGTTTCCAAAATCAGGCAACGTTCCTACATTAGGTTTATTAATTGCTTTCATCAATCGTAATAACCACTGTCCGTCTGAAGTATAACCTCCATGGTTTTCGATAACGATGTTGATCCCTTCTTTTGCCGCATATTCAGCCAGGCGGCTAATGCCATCAACAGCAGCTTTTTGTACATCTTCTGCACTGCCTTCTCCAAAAGAATTTACGCGGATAGTAATGCACCCAAGATATTTTGCAGCATCTACCCACTTGTAATGGTCCTCTACAGCCTTTAATCTTTTTGAATCATCAGGATCACCCAAAGGCCCTTCATTATCACACATGATCAAATGATTTTTTATACCATTATCATTGCATCTTTTTAATAGTTCATTCAGATATTTTGTATCCTTTGCTTTGTCCATAAAGAACTGGTTCACATACTCTACAGTGCTTATGCCATATTGTTGTTTTGCAACAACAGGAAAATCGAGATTGGTTATTTTGTTTGCGAATAATAATTTATTGAAGCTCCATTCAGCCAGAGATATTTCAAAGAAAGAATCAGAGAGAGACAGTTTGATTTTTTCTGATGAAGTATCGGTAAAACCCGAACTCACTGCTTGTGTCATAGCTTTCTTTTTAGGTGAATATGGTTATGAAATAGACTTTAATTTACACCACATACTCATCCGCAATCTTCAATGCTTCGCTGATAATGGCAAGTCCTTCATCAATTTCTTCCTTTGTGATGCACAATGGAGGAGCGACAAAAATATAGTTCCATCGTATGAAGGTGTACATACCAAGTTCATTAATTTTTGACGCAACCCTATTCATAATTATCATTTCATCAGGCTTTGCATTAAAAGGAGCCATAGGTTCTTTTGTAGTTTTATTTTTTACCAGTTCAATGCAACCGAGCAAACCTGTATTTCTAAAATCCCCGATACACGGATGTTGTTGTTTCAATTTCTCTACTTCCTCTTCCATATATTTCCCCATTGCTGTGGCATTCTCAATAAGATGATCCTCTTCATAAATATTCAGCACTTCTAATGATGCCGCACAACATACGGGATGCGCGGAATATGTAAGGCCGAGCCATAACACTTTATCATCAAAATATTTTGCAATGGAATCATTCACGATCAAGGCACCAAACGGAAGATAACCTGAAGTAATACCTTTTGCGGTGGCGATCATATCCGGCACTACACCATGCGTGTCAACGCCAAACCAGTTGCCTGTTCTGCCAAAGCCACTCATCACTTCATCAGCTATCAGCAAAATATTATACTTATCACACAGCGCTCTTATCTTTTGCAGATAATCAGGAGGATATTTTATGCAACCCGATGAACCGCTCTCTCCTTCCATCAATATCGCAGCAATATTTTCGGGCCCTTCAAATTGAATTACGCGTTCAACGTGACTTACACATTCTCGTAAACATGTCGTGATTTCTTTTCCCCATGGGCAACGATAACAATAAGGATCCTCCACATGAATGATATTGGGTGCCTGTTGAGCATCGCTTGCAAGTTTACGTGGATCTCCCCCCGCTGTCATAGCGCCGTAAGAGGCACCGTGAAATGCACGGTAACGCGCAATGATCTTGTGTTTGCCGGTGTATAATCTCGCAAGCTTGATTGCATTCTCAATTGCGGAAGCACCGCACACAGTAAATAAAGTTTTCGTAAGGTTGCCTGGCGTAATCTTCGCAAGTCTTTTCCCCAGCTCACCGCGCACCCGTGTAACGCAACCGGGCGTGATATAACTCACTTCCTGCATCTGTTTCACAACCGCGTCTGTTATACGCTGATCGCCGTGCCCAATGTTCACATTCACTAGCCCGGACGAAAAATCAATGTACCGCTTGCCGTCTAAATCGTAGAGGTATACTCCCTTCGCATGCTGCACCGCAACCGGCGAAATGCCTTTTTGTTTGCTCCACGAAAACAAAGTATAGTCAAGGTTGTCTTGTACAACTTCCTGCGTTTCTGAAACAGTGATCAGGTCTTGCATAAAATTTTTTTATTGTGATCTGAGATTTTCTTGTTGCCAGTATT
>DATBFI010000328.1:0-4389 GCA_036558585.1 Chitinophagaceae bacterium | reverse complement strand
AACTGTAACGGATGAAATGTATCGACCATCACTGCAAGCTCTTTTGTTTCTTTTGCACCGATGCTTTTTTCCACGGCACCGGGATGCGGGCCATGCGGAATACCGCCGGGATGAAGTGTGATCATGCCTCTTGTTACATTTTTGCGGCTCATAAAATCGCCGTCAACATAATAGATAACTTCATCACTGTCTATGTTGCTGTGGTTATATGGTGCAGGGACACTTTGCGGGTGATAATCAAACATACGTGGCACAAAACTGCATACAACAAAATTATTCGCCTCAAATGTCTGGTGCACAGGCGGCGGTTGATGGACACGTCCTGTGATTGGTTCAAAATCGTGAATGCTGAACGCATAAGGATAACAACATCCATCCCATCCAACTACGTCAAAAGGATGATGACCATAATGTATATGGTACATACGCCCTTTCTTTTTTGTTTTAATTATAAAGTCACCTTCTTTATCATAGGGCTCCAAATTTTGTGGCACCCGCATATCCCTTTCGCAGTAAGGTGAATGCTCCATGAGTTGTCCAAATTTGCTCAGATATTTTTTGGGATAACGGACAGGACTGAAACTTTCTACGATAAACAAACGATTATTCTCCCCATCAAAATTAATTTGATAAATCGTCCCTCTTGGTATTGCTAAATAGTCCCCATAAGCGAAAGGCAGATTACCATATTGCGTGTGCAGTGTACCGCTGCCTTCATGCACAAATATCAGTTCATCTGCATCTGCATTTTTATAGAAATAATCTTTTATACCTTCCTGGGGTGAGGCCAGTACAATATGGCAATCATTATTTACGAGCACAGGTTTGCGGCTTTGCAAAAAATCTTTTTCGGCATTAATTTTAAATCCTTCAAAACTGCGGTGCTTCAGCATTTTTTCTTCAGCAATATGTGGCATCACATCGTAAGGAGCTTCTGTATGTATTATTACGGTTGGCGGATGATTATGATACAGCAAGGAATAATCGCTGCTAAAACCTTCTGTGCTAAATAATTGCTCGGAATACAATGAGCCGTCAGGCTTGCGAAATTGTGTATGGCGTTTGTGAGGGATAGTTCCCATTTGATGATAGTGAGGCATAGTAATTTTAGATTTATGATTTTAGAATTTTTTTGGAACCATGCGTAGTAAAATAATGGGGCTCCTGTTGCGCACTGTTGTGCAGCAACAATTCTATTCTGTAAAATCTGTCGAGGACAATTCCAATGAAGCAAGCAGAAAAACATACTTCCATTTGCGTTTGTCAATCCAGTATGTAAAATTTCTAAAGAAAGGCATATCCAAAATTAAGTATAATTTTAGAGCTACTGTTTATGCAGAAAGTCGGAGGTTAACATGGAAACATCATTGAAACTACGCATGCAGCATCAGCCTGATGCATTAAATCATCTTCTCTATGAATTAAATGACGAGAGCGTAAAGCAGCGTCCCGATAAGGATAAATGGAGCATTTTTGAAAACATTGCACATCTTGGCCGCTATCATGAAATTTTTTTAGAGCGACTGGAAAGAATTATAAATGAGCACGATCCTTTGTTTCCAAGGTATGTGGCCGACACTGATGATGGATTTCTTAAATGGTGCAAAAATGATTTTGAGCCACTGATGCAAAAATTTTACCAGTCAAGAAAAGAATTGAACGATTCTCTTTTCAGTCTTAATGAGCATCAATTGATGAGAACTGCACGACACCCAACATACGGAAAATGGAATGTAAACGGTTGGACTCAATTTTTCCTGTTGCATGAGGCGCATCACTTTTTTACTATTCTTAAATTAACATCACAGATTATTGCTCCGGAATAAAGGAGCAAAAATTGCATGAAACAAATAGGATTGATCTCCGATACGCATAATTATCTCGATGATCGCGTATTCAGGTATTTTGAAAAATGTGATGAAATATGGCATGCAGGAGATTTTGGCTCTGCTGAACTTGCAAATAAACTGAAAGCCTTCAAACCAATAAAGGGAGTGTATGGCAATATTGATGGAAGCGATATCAAAAATGAATTTCCTGAGATGCTTTGCTGGGATTGTGAAAATGTTAAGGTATTAATGATACATATTGGCGGGTACCCGCCAATATATAATTCCAAAAGCAAAATATTGTTGGCGCAGTATAAGCCACAACTTTTTATATCCGGTCATTCGCATATTCTTAAGATCCTTTACGATGATAAACTTAAATGCCTGCACATGAACCCGGGCGCTGCGGGCAGGCAAGGCTGGCAGAAGGTAAGAACATTGATACGTTTTATAATTGAGAAGAATAATATCAGAAATTGTGAAGTGATTGAATTGGGAAAGAAATTTGATTAGGAAATTATAATGAATTCCAACTCAAACCATTTTATAATTTTTATAATCGAAAGGCCGTGCCCCGGTAATTTTTTCAACAAGATTTTTAAACTTGTCTTTAAGTTTAAGATGGTTATAAGAAGGATCGAATTCAAACTTCCAGTTCATTTGATTAATGCGTTGCTGCATTACTTTGGGATGGGTGCCGGTAAATTTTTCAAGGGCATCTATGTTGGAATAATCAAAATCTCCTGAATAAGTTTTTTCTATGTGCTTACTCCAGTTATCGCCGCTCCAGTATCGTCCGAAATTATTATACTTGGCCTGCATCACTTTTGGTTCGCGTACCCATCCATAATGATAGATATAAGCATTCAACTGTTTTACACTTAGTTTTTCATTGTTGCCTTTTCTGAATCCCTGTGCATCGCGGTATGAATAAATGCTTTTATTGTTTTTTATTACTCTTATTTCTTTCCTGTACCAGTGCGAAGATGTTCCTATATAATCGAATGAGCCATAAAAGTGTTTATAGTTGAATAAAAGACCATCCACGTTTTTATCATCGCTCCACTTACGCATGGCCTGCGATACTTCTTCATAATATTGTTCATGCAATACTTCATCCCCCTGAATATAAATACACCAGTCCACATCTTCTCCAATAGCATGAAACGCCTTGTCCGTTTCAGATGCAAGTACCTTTCCTCCTTCTTTTAAACGCTCATCCCAAATGGTATCAATGATCCTTATTTTTTGTGTATCGATCGATGCTACAAGTTCCCTTGTAGTATCCTCAGAATTGCCAACAGCCACAACTACTTCGTCGCACAAAGGCAAGATGGACTGAAGCGCTTCTGCTATCGGGTACTGATATTTAACCGCATTTTTGATAAATGAAAAGCCGCATACTTTCATTCTTTCAACTTTGAAGAGCAAATTAAGTAAATAGTGTTCGTGCTGTTTTACACACTAAATTATTATTATAAAAATAAAAAAGCACTATAGATTTTATATTGAGTGCCATGCGATAAATAAAAAAGGTGAGTGCTAAATTTTGCCAGTTTGCTCACTGATTTTTTTCTGAGCTCATTTAATATTTTTTTTAATGGAGTTGGAATATTCTCTGCTATGCATTGCCCATTCACGGGTATCAATGATCTCTTAATAATTTTTTCAAAGAGAGTTTGTGAATTCGACCAGCTTACTCACTAACCTTCTCTGGTCGCATTTGCGGGAATAACAATACGTCTTGTATAGATGGTTCGTTTGTCATTAACATGCATAAACGATCAATGCCAATGCCAATACCACTTGTTGGCGGCATACCATATTCAAGCGCTCTTAAAAAATCATAGTCAATAAACATTGCTTCCAGATCACCCCGTTCCATTAAACGAACCTGCTCCTCAAAACGTTCGCGCTGGTCAACCGGGTCATTTAATTCGCTGTATGCATTTGCAATTTCCCTGCTATTGATTATTAATTCAAAACGTTCTACCAGGCCGGCCTTACTGCGTTGCTTCTTAGTTAGGGGACTCATTTCAACAGGGTAATCCATAATAAATGTTGGTTGCACAAAATTGTCCTGGGCCTTTTCACTAAATATTTCATCTATCAATTTGCCTTTACCCATGCTTTTATCTACTTCAATATTCAATTGTTTACAGGTGCTGTATAATGCCGCTTCATCCATTTCACTTACATCAATTCCTGCCTGCTCTTTAATTGCGTCGAAAAGAGAAAGGCGTTTGAAAGGTGCTTTAAAATTAATAATAGTTTCACCTACCTGCACTTCTGTAGTTCCATGTAATGCAATAGCAATCTTTTCAAATAGTTGCTCGGTTATTTCCATCATCCAGAAATAATCTTTATAAGCAGTGTACCATTCAAGCACCGTGAATTCGGGATTATGTGTTCTGTCCATTCCCTCATTTCTGAAGTTTCTGCTGAATTCATATACCCAATCAAATCCGCCTACAATTAAACGCTTCAGATACAGTTCATTTGCAACACGCAGATAAAAAGGAACATCCAATGCGTTATGATGTGTAATAAATGGTCTCGC
>DATBFI010000327.1:0-12244 GCA_036558585.1 Chitinophagaceae bacterium | reverse complement strand
ACGAGAAACACATCGCCTGTCCTCACTTTTAATTTTGAAAAAATATTATTCAGAACCTTTTGCAATTTTTGAGGTTCTGCGGTGACGGCATTCATAATATCCTTATCATAAAATGTTTCGTCCTTACTCAATATTTTTTTGCCTCCCTCCAAAATGCGAACTACTCCATTTTCATTACATAATTTTTTCCATTCATCCGGGTCAACCTCGAATTCACTTGAAGTAATTGGCCGTGCTAATTTTTTTGCTTTCAAAAATTCTTTTGGTTGTATCTCAAACAAATTAGCAGGATAAAAAATGCCACCCTTTTCATTAATAAAAGGAAGATTATTGAGATACAAAACAAATATTCTTCCCTGGTATTCTTTTAACTGACTAATTAGCCAGTAATAACCGCATACATCATGTTGATTTTGTCCCATCCAAAGCCAAACCTGCAATAAGGGATCTTCTTCCAAGTGCTTTAAAAGGTTATGCACTGTTAATTTATCATCAACAATATCCAAAGTATCAGAATATGGTGAAAATTCTATTACTGCCTTCCACCAGTCTCTTCTTGCCTGGTATCCTTCGGTTCCATAAATATTCGCAATCGGGCCAGCTGCAAACTCATCTTTTATCTGGATAACATCACCCGCAAGTGATGCATCTAATTTTATTGCCTCCCGGATTGCATCTGCATCAGATGCCTGAAAAACAATGTGCGTCATATTGGTATAATTTATCGTTTATTCCCATTCAATCAACTGTCCTTTAAAGGGGAATTTGTATTTCTTTTTAAAATATTCTATCCACTCGTCTACAGAATCAAAACCTATTTTGTTACTTATATCTTTTACCTGTGCTAATGATAATTGTTTATTATCCAGCCAAAATAAAAATTCTTTTTTTGTATTTTCGATTTTAATATCCCCAACATTTTTACAAACAGCTTCCCTTAATTTTCTCGCCTGTTTTGTTCGTAAACCTGTATATAATTGTAAGGTCTCTCCCTTTTTAACCGGGTTTTTTCTTAATTGTCTTATTGTAAAATGTTTTGAGCCATCGGCTACAGCATTAACAAAATCTTCCCGGCTGAAGTTTATGAGTGCCATAGTCCATTTATATTTTGCGGTTGTATCTCAACCCGGAGATTAGAATCAGATATGGTAATAAGTGTGGAGAAACCCTGGTGGTTAAAAAAGTAGTACTCATAAATTTTTCGCAAATTTACAGAAACTGGTTTTTAGGCACCGGGTGTGTTGATAAAATGATTCAGCAAAACATTATGCATTTCAATCTTGTTAATCATGAATATCTTGTTAATCATGAATATTGAAACGTTGCGTGAATACTGTTTATCCAAAAAAGGGGTGACAGAAGAATTTCCCTTTGGCGAGGAAACCCTTGTATTTAAAGCAGGTGGCAAAATTTTTTTACTTACCGGTCTTGGAGATAATCCTTTGCAGTTTAATGTGAAATGTAATCCTGACAGAGCAATAGAGCTGCGCGAACAATATGATGCAATACAACCGGGTTACCATATGAACAAGAAACATTGGAATACAATAACCATAGATGGAACTATATCACAGCAATTATTGAAAGAGATGATTGATGAATCATATAACCTCGTTGTGCAATCATTGCCGCAAAAAATAAGAAGTGAACTTACTTAAATTTATTGCTGTCCATTTGTTACATCCTGGCTTTCATCCGCTCTTGTGTTTTTACGCTTAAATAAAGAAGCATCCAACTTTCCAAAACGATAGCTAAGATTTAAACGTAAAACTTGTGGGTCTCTTCTTCTCTCAGAAGTTTGTGTAAAATATTGTGATTCTGAATAGGTACTATACTTCTGCGTTCTGAGAAAATCATTCATGCTTAATGTAACAGACAGGGTCTGGCTGTTTTTAAAGGTCCAGTCTTTTTTTAGTGCAATATCAAAACTGTAGAATGGATTGATATAACCCTGCGCGGTTGTTACCGGTCCGCCAAAGAAGCCTCTGCCACCACGACCACCTTCTGAATTGGCCGGCAATACAGTTTTTGCCTGGTAATTGCCTGATAATTGAATCGAAAAGCCTTTTGGTAATTTAAAATTGTTGTTCATTTTCGCAAACCAGCTCCAGCGCTGGTTGACTAAATCAGTTTGAACATTGCTTGCGTTTATCTTCGAGTTAAAAATATTAAGGTTAACTGTCAGATCCCATATTTTAACCAGTGTAATCCTGTTTGTAAGCTCTATTCCATAAGATGTGCTGCTTTGAGCATTAACATATGTTGTCAAATAAACGCTGTCATAATGGTATATAGAAGTATCAGGGTTAGGAATCCGGTAAATATAATTTGTAATAAGATTGGAAGTATACTTGTAAAAAGCGGACACAAGAAAATTGGCTCCTTTCTTATATGCATAATTATAATTAAGCTCAAATGAATTGGTAAATTCCGGCTTCAGTCCCGGGTTACCTACGCTTAAGTTTAAAGGATCACTATTGTCAATAAAAGGTATTAACTGGAAGAAATTTGGCCTGTTTATTCTCCGCGAATAATTTGCCTGGATATCCTGCTTATCATTTAATTTATAGGTCAGGAAGGTACTTGGAAAAAGACTTACAGGATATTTAACGCTGAATGAAGAATCTTTACCTACAAGACTTCCATCATAATTAGAACTTTCAACTCTTAAACCTAACTGGTAACTCCAGTTTTTTACTTTAAGTGTATATGTTGAGTAAGCAGCATATACCTGGTCTTTATATTTATAATTACTGCTGATAGAAGGCAGCAATTGATACATATTGGTTGAATAATCATAATAGTATTGATCACTCAGGTTTTCAAAGTTTCGGATAGCAACTCTTGCTCCTGCCTCAATTTTCATTTTATCATTTATCTGGTTCTCGTAATCGCTTTGAATAGTGACAAACTTGTTGGAGCCTGAATTTTTTGTTTGTTGCAGCAAAGGAGGGTACTTCACAGAATTCTCGGGTGTAAAATAATTTGTAGTATAATTTCCGTTGTTGTTATTCGTACTCGAGTTATAATTTATATCAGCAGTAATATCATGACCATTCTCAGCAAAATTGTGCTTAAAGCTTAAACGGGTACCTAAGTTTTTAAAATTACTTGTAGTGTTTGTATAGCGATCATTGTGTGTTTGAAATACATCATTAACAACCGAATCTATATTTTGATCATCATTGTTTGAAAAATGTCCCCTTACATAGCGGCCTTCCAGCGAGATAGTGTTTCTGTTGTCAATAAAATAATCAAAACCACCCCGCGCAAAACCAAAGTAGCCGTTGTTTGTACCTTTTGAAGTTTGAGTGATCACACTCGGAGGATCATAAAAATTATTTCTGGATATGTTGGACGTTGAAATAGATTTACGTTGATTATACATTCCGTTGAAAAAGAGATTTATTTTGCCCTGCCGAAAATTAATATCAGCACCAGCATTCATTTTTCCTCTTGAATCAATACCGGCTCTTATACCGCCATTGTACCCTTTTTTTATGTTTTTCTTTAAAACAATATTTAAAATGCCTGCATTACCGCCTGAAGCATCATACTTAGCTGAAGGGTTTGTAACAAGTTCTACTTTGTCAATCAGGTCAGCAGGTATTTGATCCAGGGTCAAAGTAGTGGGTCTTCCGTCAACAAAGAGCTGTGGGGTTGCATTACGCACTTTAACATTCCCATCAATATCAACATTTACTGAAGGTATTTGCTTCATCACTTCCACAGCAGTCTGCCCGGTACTTACAATATTTTTATCAACGTTGAATATTTTCCTGTCGACGCCCATTTCAAAAAAAGGTTTTGCTGCAGCTGTAACTGTTACGTTTGCCAGTGTTGTTTCCGATTGCTGTAATTTAATGTTACCAAGATCTTTATCAATCATCCCAATCATTTGCTGCATACGTTGTTGCTGGTCAACATTAGCATTGTTGTTGTTATTGCGCTGAAACTTTAAACCAAATGAAACCGGCTCTACATAATCAGCATAACCAACTGCGGTAATATGCAATTTAAAATTGCCAAATACAGGAAGATTTTCAAGACTGAAATCTCCATTGCCTTCTGCCAAAACAGTAGCAAGAATTACTTCACCGGGTTTTTGAGAAGTTTTATGACCAGAAGTATCAAATTTATGAAAAGCGGTATCCCTATGGAACGCACTATCAGGTCTGCGGAATGCAGAATCATGTCTTGAAGCGCTATCTTTTCGTTGCTGCATTCCAAAACGGTTACCAATAAGTTGTACTGTAGCTCCCGGAATGCCTTTATTTGTTTTGCTGTCAACCACTTTCCCATACAGGTGACCCATATTCATATTTTGATTTCCGCCCGGCCTGTTAAACCCACCCGGCTGTTGTGCAAAGGCAATCAGTGAAATAAAGGCGCAAGAGAAAGAGAGTAGTATGTTTTTCATTACAACGTCTATTTCGTTTAGTAAAATGGTCTATCACTTGTAAGAGGTTCTGGTTGTAAGAACTATTTAAAACTGAGTACTATTATAAGTAGTTGAAGAATGCCTGTGCCCAAACCAATCATAGCAAAAATCAACTCAATTGTTTTTAAATCCTTTTTAAAAGTTTGATAAAACCTATTTTCAATGGTCTCAATTTGTATACCATTCAATTTTACAACAATTTCATTTTCCAGTTTCTGGCTTTGCGACAAACCGCTAATAAATTGCGACATAATTGATGGAAATAGTTCTTTCAGCTCATTTATAAAAAGTTCTTTGAGCTGGTTCATTATTCTATCTCCCACAAACATTGAAACTACGGGTATTGCCTCTTTTAGTTTTACATTCAGAAAATTATCGATATGCGTTTCAATTACGGGCATCGTTTTTTGCAGTATATCGGGGTCAGAAAGCTGATCTTTTAGTACGCTGGAATTTAACAATTGATTACATATTTCCTGCGACAAAAATTTTACAATAATTTCTTTCTTCCGTGGAATTATACCCCAAAAATTAATCCCCGCAATTTTTACAGGTTGTAAAGGTCTGAAAAAGTATTTCGTAAAAGATTTTATCAGTAACCAGCAGGTGATGGCAGAAATGATCGGTATAAAAAATAAAGAAAGATGCATAAAATCTTTTAAAAAAGAAAACCTTGTAAACAAAACTGCTTACAAGGTTTTAGGGGAGATTGAGGGGGGTCGAACCCCCGACCTTCAGAGCCACAATCTGACGCTCTAACCAACTGAGCTACAACCTCCATACTGCAGTGATAACTGCATGGGCGGCAAAAATAAAAAATAAGCACCACCTCTCAAAAACATTCCGCATGACTGTTTATGCATTTTCTTCGCTAGAAGAATTCTTAAAGCAACTTTGTAGAGGAGCATCTTCTCTTCATCGTTGTACAATTTAACTGTTTCTAAAGTGATGATATTATCCTAACTTTATGAATAACTGTTACACCTCAATAAATTTTGCGGAAATATTTTATACCGGGTTGTTATCCCGATTAATCGATTTTTAAATCTTGCCTTAGGCACTATGTTTGAAGTAGGGAATGATAAATTACCAAATCTTTGTTTTACGCGATCAGGCTTTCATTGAGATAAAAAACCGTTTATAAAAAAAACCTCTAAATATTTTAGAAAAGGCTTGTTAATGTGGAACAGAGGGTAGTGGCTGTTATTTTTTTCACTTATTTTTGATCTCATGCCTAAAAAAATTTTACACATTATGATGAACAGGAAAGTGTGGCCTTTGTTGCTTGTCGTTTTATTTGGAGGAATTTTCTGGGCTTTTACCGGAAGAAAAAGCGACGAAGATATTTATGTTAGACAACAACGTCTGCTTACAGCAATTGGTGCTATTCTCCAACAAAAACATTACAGTCCAAAGAATATTAATGATTCTTTTTCAAAACAGGTTTTCAATAAATATCTTGACAATCTTGATCCCGATAAAGATCTGTTTCTTCAAACAGATATTACCTCATTAAGCAGTAAATACTCAACTGCAATAGATGATGAAATAAAAGGTACCACTACATTGCAGTTCTACCCTGCGGTGGGAACCATTTATTTAAAGAGACTTAATGAATCTATAAGTATTTATAAAGAAATACTTTCGAAACCATTTGATTTTACTGTTAATGAAACAGCACAACTTGATGGAGATAAACTTGATTATCCCTCTGATGAAGCAGCGAGAAAAGAAGTGTGGCGCAAACGGCTTAAATATATGACACTCGACAAATTTGTTGAGCTTCAAAACCAACGGGAGAAAAGTGCAGGTAAAGACACTTCTGTAAATAAATCTGATGCCCAGTTAGAACAGGATGCACGTAAAAGGGTGCTTTCCGCACTTGACAGGAATTATACCCGCTTAAAACTTATATTCACTCCTGATGAACAGTTTAGCTCTTATGTAAATACAATTACAGATTTGATGGATCCTCACACCGAATATTTTCCGCCCATTGAAAAACGTGGTTTTGATGAGGAAATGAGTGGCCGCTTCTACGGGATTGGTGCGCAGCTTAAAGAAGAAGATGGAGCAATAAAAATAGCAAGTCTCATAACAGGAAGCCCGGCATGGAAAAGCGGTAAGGTCCAGATAAATGATGAAATTAAAAAAGTTGCCCAGGGAAGTGATACGGCAGTTGACGTAGCCGGTTATGCAGTTACTGATGTGGTAAAATTGATAAGAGGGTCAAAGGGAACAGAGGTAAGAATAACATTTAAAAAAGCTGATGGTACCTTAGAAGTTGTTTCATTAATACGCGATGAAATAGTTCAGGATGAAACTTTTGCCAGGAGTTCCATTATAAAAACGGGTGATAAAAAAATTGGTTACATCTTTCTTCCTGAATTCTATGCTGATTTTGACAGACCAGATGGCAATCGCTGCTCTGCTGATGTGGCCAACGAGTTGATAAAATTGAAAAAAGAAAATGTTGACGGAGTTATTCTGGATCTTAGAAATAATGGCGGGGGTTCACTGTATGAAGTAGTACAGATGGTGGGTTTATTTATCAAGAGTGGTCCTGTTGTGCAGGTGAAGGACAGAGATGGCAAACCGGTTACACTCAGTGACAATGACCAGTCTGTTTTATATGATGGCCCTCTTGCGGTGATGGTAAATGAACTAAGCGCTTCAGCATCCGAAATATTTGCTGCTGCCATACAGGATTATAAAAGAGGAATTATTGTAGGAAGCACCTCAACTTACGGGAAAGGAACCGTGCAAAAAAATCTTCCCCTTGGTAAGCCTACTGATTTGTTTAGCGGGCAGACTGAGTATGGTGCATTAAAACTCACCTTTGAAAAGTTCTACAGAGTAAATGGCGGCTCAACACAACTAAAAGGTGTAACACCTGATATTGTTTTGCCCGATACTTATGAATACCTGAAATTTAGGGAAAAGGATCAAACATCAGCACTTAGTTGGGACCAGATCCCACAGGCTAATTACCAGCCGGCAGACGAAAATGTCAACTGGCAGGAATTAGAAAAAAAGGCTGAAGAAAGAATAAATAGCAATCCAACATTTAATCATATAAAGAGTAATACCGACTGGTTAAATAAAAATATTGATAAGGAGTATTACCTTAATATTGATGCATATAAAAAAGAGCAAAACCAAATTCGAAATACTGTGAAGCAGGATGATTCCCTTGCTCGTCTAAAGCAGCCAATAGATATGCAACCGCTTGCTGCTGATAAAGATAAATTCTTTAATAATACAGATAAAGCAAAGGGGGACAGGTATCAGCAGTGGTTAAAAAATGCACAAAGCGATATTTATATTAATGAAACAGTGAATATCGTAAAAGATTTCATGAGCATGCAAAAGAGCATGATGGCAAAACAATAATTATTCTACTAAATTTTATAAGGACCTTCTCAACAAATGAGAAGGTTTTTTATTTACCGCATTCTCCAGCGTTTATCTTTATTCCATCCGCCCGTTGAATCCAGTTCAGTTGATCTTATGCAATGGACGGAATTATGAATAATTTGTATAGAGGTCCACTCACGGCTTTGTAATTTATAATCCTACCACGGTAAATTCTGTTCTCCGGTTTAATGCACGGCCTTCTTCAGTTGAATTATCAGCAACCGGTTTTGATGGTCCGTAGCCCTTCCAGGTTAATCGTTCTGCATTTATCCCTTTGCTTGTAAGATAATCTGCAACCGCCTTCGCACGATCAAGGGAAAGTTGCCTGTTATGTTCTTCACTTCCCGTGTTATCCGTATGGCCGCTTATTTGTACTTTAATATTTGGGTTATCAACCATTAGCTGCAACAATTTGTTTAACTCAATTAGACTGACTGGCTGTAGCCGTGAGGAATTTAATTCAAACTGAATATTTTTTAAAACCCCCGATGCATTGACAGCAATAGGTTGGAGTTCGATATCTTTTGTATATGTGCTGTCCGCCGCTTTTTTACTCAATTCAAATACTTCGCTATAAAATAAATAACCCTTTCTGTTTACCGTGAAAGTGTAATCTTTTCCTACCGGCAATGTGATGAAATAAAAGCCGGTTTCATCCGTTTGCACGCGGGTGATTGTTTTTTGGGTAGCATTGTCAATCAGTTCAACTGCACATGGTATATTTTTCTTTGTTGAAGCATCAAACACATTCCCCTGTACATATAAAGTTTTGGCAGGTCTTATGTCGTTGCGCAATTGAAACTTATACAGATCAAGCCCGCCTCTTGAATCAGCGCGGTCACTGGCATAGTATGCAGTAACTCCGTCCGATGCAACAAATAAGCTGCCTTCATTTTCAATTGTGTTTATTGGGTAGCCAAGATTTTCGGAGGTGCCCCAATTTCCGGCACTGTCTTTTCTTGAAACATAAATATCTGTTCCGCCATAACCATCCAATCCATTTGAAGTGTAATAAAGCGTATTGTTATCTGCATGAATAAATGGGGCGATTTCGTCTCCCTTTGTGTTGATCTTTGCTCCCATATTTATAGCCTCGGTCCACTTTCCACTTGCCGTTCGGTAACTAACATAAAGATCTTTTCCGCCATAACCGCCTGGCTTGTCGCTGCTAAAATACAATGCATTTTTATCGGGACTTAAACACGGTGAGCTTTCCCAAAACTCAGTATTGATATTACCTCCGAGGTTAATTGGTTCACTCCACCCTTTTGATGTGTTATACGAAATATACAGGTCGAAATCGCCAAAACCTTTACCTGCAAAATTTCCGGCAAAAATAAGCCATGCACCATCCTGCGAAATATCAATAGCACCCTTGGATGGCTCTTCATTTAATTGGCCGTTGATAAGTACCGCTTTACTATAGCTGCCCGGCAATAATGTGCTCATCATAAAGTTTTCCCGTATACCTTCACCACGTCTTGTAAATACAAGTGTGCTGTCATTAATTGTAAATGATGGATAGTATTCCGATTCAGGTGAATTAATACTGTCACCAAGATTTACAGGTGTAAACACGTAATTACTATCCGGATGATTCTTAGCATAATCAATTGCAAATTGATAACTGCGTTTGCGATATGAAGCGCTTTTGATGCTTTTATCATTGAGGTTGGGAATTGCCAAAAACTTATTTACTGCATCCAATGCACTATCAAATTTTCCAAGACCGGCCAGGTTAATAGAGTAAGGCAAATAATAATATTTAAAATAGGCCGTATCAAAACTTTTTGCTTTTTCATAAAGCTCCACGCTTTTCTCATAATTTTTCAATTCTCCATATACGCCTGCGAGGGACAAATATGCATCAACAAATTTTGGCTCATATTCAATTGCCTTACCAAGTAATGGTATCGCATCTTTTATAAACCCGTCTCTTAACTGAAGCATTGCTTTTTCATAAGCTTCCCCGGCTTTTTTGTTGACAATTTCCGGACTATATGTTTGAGCAAGAGAAGATGCAGCAATAAAAATTAATATCAGCGCTGTTAAATGTTTCATGGATTTTTTTGTTCCGGGCTGCGTTGCTACTATAATTTTCTGTTGTACACTTATGTACTTCGTTTAAATAATCAGCTAACAACCCATAGTAAATTTTACTTTCAATACAACGTTACCATCACAAGTTATGTGGCTATTGAACCTGTGATATTAACGTATAATCAGTTTCGATTCTGTTAAAAATATTGCGATGTTTTATCATTGGATATAAGTTGAAGAGGGATGTATTTGTAAGCGAGCTGTCTAATGGCCTCTGGTATCCGAAATATATTATCGCCAGGCAGAACTCCAAAAACGTCTCAGGGAAGATTTATGTATTTATGAATTTGTAAACTCAGTTCCCATTTGGGATTTGATTTTATGTAATCAACAATAAGAGGCATCACCTGTGTTTGTTTACTCCATTCAGGTTGCAGGTAAAGTTTGCATTCAGGTGACACCTCACCTGCAAATTTTTCAGCCCATTTAAAATCACTTTTATTATACACTATTATTTTTAATTCATTAGCGAGGGGTAATATGCCAGGCAATGGTGCTTTAAATTTTTTTGGAGAAAGGCAAATCCAATTCCACTCGCCGCTTAGAGGATGCGAACCCGATGTTTCAAGATGCGTTTTTAAATCGGCAGTTCTAAATAAGGAAGTGAGTGCGTCTAAATTATGCATCAATGGTTCACCACCTGTTATTACCACAATCTCGGCAGGCGTTTTCTTAATTTCAAACAGCAAATCATCAATTGTCAGCATTGGATGCTTATCAGTTTCCCAGCTTTCTTTTACATCGCACCAAAAGCAACCTACATCACAACCTCCAAGGCGAATAAAATAGGCAGCCCTGCCCTGATGAAACCCCTCACCCTGAAGCGTATAAAACGATTCCATTACGGGGAGGGTTGTTGGCTGAAGGGTGAGAGTTTGGGACTGCGGACTGGTAATAAATTCTTCCTTAGACTTGCCTTTTACTTCGGAAATTTTTTTATATGTTGAGTAAACAGACATTCAAATGAGTGATACTAAATTTTTGAATAATTGAATTCACGATTGGTCCTCAGTGACTGCCGATTTAAATATGCCTGTAATGTATTCTTTAGCAGGCCGCAAATTGTCATTAAACCCACCCCTCCGGGAACAGGTGTAATAGCAGACGTTTTAGGCGCCACTTCATTAAAACTTACATCACCTTTAATACGAAAACCTTTTTTTGCCGTTGCATCTTCAACACGCGTAATACCTACATCGATAACAATCGCTCCCTCTTTTACCATATCTTCTTTTATAAATTCCGGTCGGCCTAATGCTGCCACGAGAATGTCTGCCTGAAGGCATATCTCTTTCAGATTTTTTGTTTGGGAATGGCATACGGTAACTGTACAATTTCCTTTCCTGATATTGCTGCTTAAAAGGATGCTTATTGGCCGTCCCACAATATTGCTTCGGCCTATGACCACGGCGTGCTTGCCCTTTGTTTCAATATTAAAATGATCGAGCATCAGTATTATGCCAAAAGGTGTTGCAGGAACAAAAGTGGGTAATCCCTGTACCAGTTTTCCTGCACTTACAGGATGAAAACCATCCACATCCTTTAAAGGATGTATCGCTTCAATTACCTTTTGTGCATGTATGTGGTTAGGCAACGGGAGTTGAACCAATATGCCATCAACGAGATCATCTTTATTTAATTCATCAATCTTTTTAAGTAATATTTCTTCGGCTATACTATCATCAAATCTTATAAGCGTTGATTGAAAACCAATTTCTGCACAATTTTTTACTTTGCTGGCAACATATGTTTCACTGGCCCCGTCGTTACCTATAAGGACTGCTGCAAGGTGAGGTGGTCGCATTTTGCCTGCAATTAGTTTTTCAACCTCTGCTTTCAAAGACTTGTTTATAGCTGCCGATGCGGTCTTTCCATCTAATAGTTGCATAAGTGCAAAGGTATTTTGTAAATGATAAAGTTTAAAATAACTAACGTGTTCAAATAAATCGGGTCTGGGAGCTGTTGCTTATATTGATGAGCTACCGCTTGTAAGTATTTCACATTTCTTTAACAGAATAAAAAGCAAAAATGGTTGTCTTATTTCAATAGTTTTATTTTAACAATTCGATTTATTAAAACTTTTCAATTCGTTACCCTACTTTCGCCCTCCCTTATAAATACCCTATCCCTTATTGTATTATTAATTTATAAAAAAAGTTAGCGATGAGAAAAAACTTAGCCTTACTTGCTTTTCTTCTATTGAATATTACTTACGCTATCGCTCAAACGCGAACAATTAGCGGTAAAGTAACAGATGAAAACGGGGCTGCAGTAGATGGAGCTTCG
>DATBFI010000326.1:0-4707 GCA_036558585.1 Chitinophagaceae bacterium | reverse complement strand
TATTTTTTTTGAAACTCATGAGCAAATGTATTTTACCGTTTAGCATTCTGAATAATCAGAAGCGAATATTCCATTAACAGCTACTATCGAATTTATGTTTATCCGGGCATTATTATCAAGTATCAAATATGAGAGTTCATTTTCATTTAAATATTTAATATAGCCATTTGCCCTTGTGAGACCATTATCGTCATATAAAATATTAACAGGGTCTTTCTTTTGATAAAGTGAACGAATGATCTCATGAAAGCTTTCTTTCGCAGGCAGCGTTTCTCTTATGTCTGCATTCATAAAAATGTTTTTTGTAAAGTTAACAAACTATGAGCCTTGAAGATATTCATTAAGTGTTGTGCCGCGATGAACAAAGTAGCAAGGTTGTCAACAATTATTTTATCTATTAAAGAAGAGGTATAGCTGATAAATGGTCATTTGTAATTCTAAAAACCCTGCAGATATTTTTCAAGTTCCTCTTTGATTCGTGAACAGCTGATAAATACTGGTTTATCCATTATTGTTATCTCGAGTTGCGGTGGAACAGCATTATAATTACCACTGATCTTTCCTATAAATGTAGAGAGAGAAAATTCTCCAGTGGAGGCATCGCCGAAAAATTGGCCACCGGCCCCTGTTATGGCTTTTCTTGCCCTTTCTATTAATTCTTCAGGGCTTTCGTTAAAAGCAATTGAAAAATTACATTTTGACATCGGGATAATAGATTTTAGGCTGAAGAACTTCCACAGGTCAAGGTAAGAAAATGATATTTAATTTTTCTCAGAAAGTCTATAATGTTTTACAATTTTATTATTTAGACAGTTGAGGGACGCCGCTGCAGCGCATGCTGGTGCCGGCGTCCTCGCCGTCACTAAAAACCCTTTACAAGTTTAATGATACTGATATTTTGAAATTTCTATACTCCAGTCAGGTCCGCTAAAAACTTTATACTTCGTTGAAAAATTTTGCTGGTTCAGGGCAAAAGAAACGTTGAGCAAACTATTTACATAACACAAGGGTTTGCCAACAGGAACTGCAGAAAAAGTGGTAACATAAGGCACATAGCCGAAATATATTTTTTGTTTTTTGTGAAGGATAATAACATGCAGGCTGTCACCATAATTTAATCCAAGTTTATTGAAAGTTGATTTGTCAATATTTGTCCACACGTTGCCATATTGTACGTCAAGAATAGGAATGTTTCCTTTTATAACACCATTTTCAAACACAGCCTGCTGATAATTGATCGTTATAACTTTACGCGGCAGTTGCGGACCAACCTCTTCAAAACTAATAACGCCCGCCGCCAGTCGTGCACCTGTATATGCATATACATCTCTCCCGTGAAAAGTATATGATTCATTTGAATTTTTTAAACGATTTTTTGATTCATCGATCTCCCTTAAACCGTCAATACCGAGGCTTTGTGCAATAAGTGTGAGCGTACCATTATCGGGTGTTACAAAAAAATGGCCGCTCTTTGTTTTTAATACAACTGACTTTCTTTCTGTTCCCACACCAGGATCAATAACAGAAACAAATACGGTTCCTGCGGGCCAGTACTGAGCCGTCTGCTGCAGGCGGTAAGCGGCTTCCCAAATATTATAAGGCGGTATTTCGTGTGTCAGATCAAATAATTTCAGATCAGGTGAAACGCCCATTGCAACGCCTTTCATTGCTGATACTGCCCCATCTTTTAAACCAAAATCAGTTTGAAAAACAACGATCTTATTTTGTGCTGAGATAAATTGTATAAAGAAGATGCATACCAGCAAAAGCACTAATCTTAGTTTTTTCATAAAAAAAATTTAAGCAAAAATAATAGTGCGAAGGTTTTTTTGATTTCACCGAATGTGGTTAAGTAATGAGAATTTTTTTAGCTTCTTTATTTACAAAAGAGTTAATTGTTTTTACCAAACAACATAAGCTTATTATTTTAGCGCAATCACTTAATTAAATCCCATGTACTCATTTGAAGAATTAGCAGTTGAATTTAAAAAGAAGTTTGAAACGAAACATTTTCCGTCGGTACCTGAAAGCCTGTACGCATCATGTGATTATTTCCTCTCCCAGGGTGGCAAAAGAGTGCGACCAGTGATGTGCCTAATGGGCAATGAATTATTTGACACCATCAATCCCGATGCCTGGCATGTGGCAACAGCTATTGAGTTGTTTCACAACTTTACACTGATACATGATGACATAATGGATGCTGCTCCATTACGCCGGGGTATGCAAACGGTACATACAAAATATGGCGATAATACGGCCTTACTTGCGGGCGACGTGATGCTTATCGTTGCTTATGACTACCTGAATAAGATCAACGCAAGTTATTTACGTAGGGTATTGTCATTATTTAATAAAACGGCAAGAGAAGTGTGTGAAGGACAACAGATGGACATGGATTTCGAGAAAAAGGAAAATGTTGCGCTGGACGAATATATTCACATGATTGAATTAAAGACTTCGGTGCTGCTTGCAGCAAGTTTGCAGATGGGCGCTATACTTGGCGGTGCGAGTGAGGGCAACCGCCAGCACTTGTATGAGTTTGGCAAGAACCTTGGTATCGCATTCCAGGTACAGGATGATTACCTCGACGCGTTTGGCGACCCCGAAAAATTTGGGAAAGATATAGGTGGTGATATCCGCCAGAATAAAAAAACGTTTTTGCTGATTCATGCTTTGCAGGTTGCAAATGAGAAACAGAAAAAAGAGCTGCAACAATTGATGCAGGATAGCCAGCCGGATAAAGTACAACGTGTTTTGAAAATTTTTAAAGCATGCGAAATTGATAATTGGGCGCGTGACTTAAAGCAGCAATATATGGATAAGGCCATGCATCATCTGGAGGAAACGGCAGTTGTATCATCGAGAAAAAAACCATTGATGGAACTTGCGAATTTCCTTGTGCAGAGAGAACATTAAATTTTATGTTTTGAGTTTCCTGTTTTAAGTGTGCTGCTTTCAGTTTATTGTGGTTACTGTTATTGACCTGTTTTAGCAATTTCGGCATTAAAGTTCATCGTTAAAACGCGGGCCATCAAAATATTAAATTTATTTTTAGCTTTAATAAATTAAAATCAACAAAAATGACGACAGATGTAATTGAGAATTACCGCATGCTTGTCAATAATATTGGGGAATTAATAAACGTGAGTGGATACAGGAATGATTATATCGCAAAAAAAATGGGCTTAAAAACCGCAAATTTTTCAATAAAAAAACAGCGTGGTAACTGGTCTGTTGATGAAGTTGAAAAATTACTTTCTATTATTGACAATGAGGACACAGAAAATTTTCTGATGCTTCAGTTCATGCGCAGAAAGAAAGCTGAGGAAACCATTTCTTTAAAAGAATTTAAAAAGGAAATGGGGTGGAAATAATTTTTAAAAAATCATTTATTAAAGCCTTAAAAGCAACTCCTAAGCCCGTACAAGAAGCCACTTCTGTTGTTATTGACAAACTTCAAAATGCACCCTCACTTGAAAAATCAGGAGTGGATTATAAAAGAATGGAGGGGCAAAGAAAGGTGAAAATTACTATCGCATTAGAATAGGGAACTGGCGTATTGGTATAGAATATCTAAAGCCAAAAGTCATAATCATCACAATATTATCAAGGGGAGATATTTATAAAAAATTTCCACCGGAAAATTAATTTTATACTATTCCTGTTACAAATAAATTATGGAAGCTGCTGTGATGCAAGAGAAGTATGCTATTACTCATTTCCCCGGCTCATAAAAACATTTACTATCCTGATTTGATTTTTTACTTCTTATATTAGCTGATACTTATGTATAATTGTTTCGTATAACCAAAACCGACTGCGATGTCTCTGTTAAGAAAAAAATCTGTTCAAACCATTTTGCAGGATGCCCACCAGGGTTATAGCGATGCGGAACATGGCGATTTAAAGAGGGTGCTGAAAGTTCGTGATCTTACATTTCTTGGCATTGCTGCTGTTATAGGAACAGGGGTCTTTACAGCGATCGGGTCCGCAAGTTTTCACGGTGGCCCTGCTGTTATTTTACTCTTTGCGTTTACTGCAGTTGCATGCGGCTTTGCTGCATATTGTTATGCTGAATTTGCTTCGATGATCCCGGTTTCAGGTAGTGCCTATACATATTCTTATGTGGCTTTCGGCGAAATTTTTGCCTGGATAATAGGATGGGATTTACTAATGGAATATGCTATCGGCAATATTGCGGTGGCTATTTCGTGGAGCCAGTATTTTGTACGGGTGCTGGAAGGATTTCACATTCATATACCCGAATGGATGACGATGGATTATATAACAGCACGTAACGGTTACAATGATGCAGTAAAAGCTTTATCAGACGGAACTGCTACATCGGTTGCCGGATTAAACGAAACGCTTCACAATACTTACAACGCATGGACACAGGCACCAGCCATAGGAAGCCTCAGGTTAATACTGGATATACCTGCTTTGTTTATTGTTGCTGTTATTACCTATATAGTATATGTGGGGATAAGAGAGTCCAAAACAGCCAACAATATTATGGTGTTAACCAAACTTGGTATCATTCTTTTAGTTATAGTTTGTGGAGCATTTTATGTAGACCCGGGCAACTGGAGCAATTTTATGCCCAATGGTTTTGCGGGAGTGATGAGCGGAGTATCTGCTGTTTTCTTTGCCTACATCGGCTTTGATGCCATTTCAACAACGGCAGAAGAATGTAAAAATCCA
>DATBFI010000325.1:0-2873 GCA_036558585.1 Chitinophagaceae bacterium | reverse complement strand
ATAAATTCACAGGAATGGTCCAAACCCGAAATGCTTATAAATAAGCCGGGACATATAATCTGGTATCCTTCTTTACAACCGTTGAATTTGTCCCGTGATATTAAAGAAAAAAATACCTGTTTAAAACTGGGACAGGAAGTGAGATTATTTTACAAGGATCAATACAATAACAACAGTGAATATGTTTCAGAATATAAAATAAGATTTGAAAATAAATAACTGTCAATTTTGAATTAAATAAATTAAAAAAATGAGATGTTCAATTTCGTAGTCTCGTTACTTTGGATTTGCAATAAACATGTGATTAATGCTTCGGCCAATAGATAATTATTTTTTGCAGAAAGAAGAGCCTGTTAAAAGTTGCCTGCAGTTTTTAAGGGAATATATTCTTAACCTGGATAACAATATCATCGAAACCTGGAAATACGGAATGCCTTTTTACTGTTATAAAGGAAAAAGATTTTGTTATTTGTGGGTGCATAAAAAATTCAACCAACCATATATAGGTATTGTTGAAGGAAAACAAATTAATCATCCTGATTTAATAATTGAAAACCGAGCCAGGATGAAAATATTTTTGCTTGATCCAAATAAAAATATCCCCGTTAAAAAGATAAATACCATTTTGAAAACCGTACTTGCATTATACAAATAATAGAATCCACTTTAGCAAGCCTGATTTGGAAAACATCAATAGTACTCCGCAATACAATGCTTATACAACAGTTTACAAATGCTTAAATTTGTAATCCAAAAATCAGAGTCATCATGCAAAAGGAAAGCGTATTAATTTCTCATCTCTATCTGAAATCAATTAAGCATAAATATAATTTCAGAGTAACTTCTTCAGTTTTACTTTTGTTTGTTTTAATGTTTTCTTTCAGGATATCTGCATCATGTCAACAGTTTAGCCCGTCGGACTGGAAGTTCGAAAGTCAGCGTGAAGCAATTGCGCCGGTTCACTATATAGATAATACAAATCTTTTCAACGGAAGTCAAACGCTGGCCTTAAAGGGTGCAGGTAAAGAATATGCAGATGGACACTGGTACAAAGAAGTGAATATTGAACCCGGCAAATATTTTCAATTCAAGGCATATTTTGCAGACTCTGCGGTAGACGAACCCAACCGAAGCATACTTGCGAGAATTTTGTGGCAAAAGGAATCAGGGGAGCAGGTTGGCTTCACAGAATATCCCGCCATCCTTCCCGGGAAAACAAACGATGGGTGGGGCATATTCTCGCAAACATATAAAGTACCTGCTGAAGCAAAAAAGGCAAAAATAGAATTACATTATCGCTGGGATGGAGATGGGATCGTATATTTTGGAGGAGTGTCCTTTGAAAAAAATAATCCACCTGAGCCCCGGAAGGTTAGAATTGCAACTATAAATTACAGGCCCCGAAACAGTAAGTCATCTATGGAGAACCTGGAAAAATTTTCAGAACTTATTGCCAAAGCAGCGGCGCAAAAGGCTGATATCGTCTGTCTGCCTGAAGGCGTAACCTTATGCGGCACCGATCTTACGTATGTTTCAGCAAGTGAACCCGTTCCCGGCCCTGCTACCCGGTTTCTGGGGAATATCGCAAGAAAATACAATCTATATATCGTTGCAGGCATCCTGGAAAAAAAAGGAGATGTTGTGTATAATACCTCTGTGCTCATTAACAGGAGCGGCGATTTAGTTGGCAAGTATCACAAACTAAGTTTACCACGGGAAGAGATCGATGGCGGAGTTACTCCCGGCGATTCATTGCCAGTTTTTAATACTGATTTTGGACGTATAGGAATGATGATCTGCTGGGATGTTACGTTTCCCGAAACAGCAAGAACACTTGCACAGGAAGGAGCTGAAATAATTTTTCTTCCTATCTGGGGAGGTAATCTTACACTGACCAAAGCACGCGCTATAGAGAACCAGGTTTACATTGTGTCTTCCTCGTACGATATGATATCCGCTGTATTTGACCAGGAGGGTGAAGTAATGAAAGAAGCAACAAAGGATGAGCCTGTTGCAGTTGCAGATGTTGATTTGAACAAGCAAAAATTATGGCCCTGGCTGGGAGACTTTAAAAATAGGATTCCAAGTGAAATGCCACCACAAAAAGCTGTTCAAAATAAATCAGATAAATTTACCTCGATCGCAAGTCAATAAATACTATTCTGAATTTTTCAACAGCTTAATATTTTTCTGTAAAACATTTAAGATTAAAATGCTGCTAAAAAGTAGGAACCTATATGCAGAAAAACATGAAATGCTAAAAATGTAATAGTTGACCTTGCCGGGGAAAAATGAATTTTAAACCTTGTTTATTTTCATTCTGAAGTTCTTGTTTTATCAACTGCTCTCCACGCTCGGAAGGTTTAATATGTGTTATCACAAAAGTCACGTCTTTTAAATTCTCACTACCACATAAATTACTCAACACATTCATCTCGCTCATTAATAAATGTGGGGTAAGATGACCGAATAGCAGCTTTTCCGGTTGCCCGTTATCAAAAGATACTTCTATAAAAATAGCTTTTAGTTTTTTTGTCTTTATAAGCGGTGAACAGTATTGCCACAACTGGTACAGGTTGTGTGTCTTCTCAATGGTATCAGCACCCGTATCTCCGAGGTATAAAATAAAATTTTCGTTGCTGCTAATTAAAAAGGCAGTGCTTTCATAAGGATATGAATGGCTTAATTTAAATGCTCTTACTGTCATTGACGTGTTTTCCAGCATTGTTTCTTTTAAAGGTTCAAGCGTTTTATAATGATATTTATTTAATAAAGGCTTTTCACCCGCATCGCCAAAATTGGCCCAGCTCTCCCAGGTAAAATAATCCTTCTGCAAAACACTTATACAAGATTCAAGGGCATAAATATTTTTA
>DATBFI010000324.1:0-4459 GCA_036558585.1 Chitinophagaceae bacterium | reverse complement strand
CTTAATAAGCTTTAATAATTCTTCATCACTATATTTTTTTTTTATTTTTCAGTATATCCCTTGTCAGTTCCCTTGCCTCTTTTAAATGAGAATCATCCCATTGCTCAATAATGCGAAAAGAATTTTCCACTCTGTCGAACTCCAACTTTTCCTTCAGTGTTTCCTCTCCTTCAACCGCGTGCCAAGCGTTTAAATACGTCGGAAGGACAACCCCCAATCCCCCCAAAATAAGAAAAGCGGTCTTCACTGACTCCAATAGTTTGTCTGCTTGGCTTGTTGTTAAATTTATTGTTAGAATAAGACCTGCTCCCATTGCAACCCAAAAGAAAATTATCGCAATAAAAATTTTCCACTTAGTCTCCATTGGTTTATTGTTTTTTGTGATTTCTCTTTTTATGGCTGGTTTAAAGCTAAGAATAATTCTTTTAGTGAGGGCAACTGGAGAGCTTTGCACGAGTAAGAGCCCATGCCATGAACTTTGAACTGAGTGTAGCAACAGGCGATGCGACATGTACTTCAGTTGAGACTATTACCTGTAAGCAAATTAATAACGGCGAGCAATTTCTGAGTCAGTCAAATTTTTTCAACCTGTAATGTTATATAACATGGACGTTGAGGTCGTTTTTTACTTTTGACCTTATCAGGTTCCGGTACTTCTTTCAAATTTCCTATATATAGAAGAGTGGAAACTGCATCAGGAGATCGCGATCGCCATGAGAATGGTCTATGCTTGTGCTCCTTCAAAATATTTGCCATGATTGTTGGATCGTAGGGTTGAACTTCCAAGAGATCACCAAAGTAGAAACGATCTTTCCCTTTAATTGCAATCAGAATGTATTTGAGAAACTTAATTTTTTTTACATCAAATCTTGAAGCTTCAGCCCAAACAACATATTCATTATGATTAGAAATTTGTACTGCTTCCTTAAAATTTCCATATGTAGTTTCATTGTATGAAATATAGACGCAGTTTCGTTGATTTTGTTTCATCGCATTACTTAAGACATGTTTTTTGAAAATTATAAACTATTTTCTTCATTATTTTTCCACCTAATCGTCTGTTTCATAAACTTCAAAAATAAATATTCTTTCGCTTCATTTATAGCTCAACAAACTCCAACCGATGAAAGGATTGCGACCCCGAAACAAGTTCGGGGGTAGGCTGCTACACTTAGTTTCCATGAAAGTGGAACTTTGAACTGAGCGTAGCAACAGACGATGCCACATATACAAAAGCTGGTATCATAAAAATCATCACCTATTTACACCATTAAAATTCCGAAATCAACGAAAGCCATCTTGCTGCGGGTGCACCCCAGACTTCTTTATAAGTGGCGGTGTTAAACTGCGGCCAGTAAGGAGTATCCTCATTAAATCTTGATTGCATACCAACAGGAATACCACCTACGGTTTCACCGGGCAATGCAGTGTATAGTTGCGGGTAATTACTTCCTTCTCCCCAAATAATTGACTGACCAAAAGGATTTTTACCCACGATCCAAAACAGTTGCTGTTCGGCAATATCCATCAGTTCTTTGTCTTTTAAAAATTTACTGCAAAGCGCTGCAGCTTTACCCGTTGACAGTTGAACGGCAGCATTGCCTCTGAAAGAAAACCATACGGGAAAAATTCGCAGGTAGTGTTCGTCGTCCAGCTTAACACCGTTATCAAGCTGCTCTTTATAATCATCTGCAGCACCGCTATGAATACCAACCGTTGAATTGTTGCTGCGGGCAGAGATGGGTTAACTTACTTGCTTTTCCCCGGTAAAAACTTTTTATCATTCTCATCTGAATCGCCATACTTCTTCCGCAGCACTTCCAGCTTTGCATGCATTTCCTTTCTCACCGAAGCATAACCAGGATCATTATACACGTTCTTCATTTCACGCGGATCTTTTTCGAGGTCATACAATTCCCATTCATCGATATCATAATAGAAATGTATAAGCTTGTAGCGTTTTGTCTTTATGCCGTAATGTCTTTTTACCATATGTATGGAAGGATACTCGTAGTAAGTATAATAGATCGCATCACGCCATTTATTTGTCTTGCCGCTTACCAGATCTTTAAACGATTCGCCCTGCATGTCCGAAGGAATTTTAACACCTGCATAATCCAGCATCGTTGGTGCAAAGTCAAGGTTCTGCACCAGCGCATTGATACGAGTACCCGGTTTGATATGACCGGGATAACGCATTAGCAGCGGTGTGCGCAATGATTCCTCATACATAAAACGCTTATCAAACCATCCATGCTCACCCAAATAAAAACCCTGGTCTGATGTATAGATAACGATCGTGTTACTGTCAAGCCCGTTTTCTTTCAGGAAGCCGAGCAATTTACCCACGCCATCATCCACCGATGCAATGCAACCCAAATAATCCTGCATGTAACGCTGGTAGCGCCAGCGCATGAGATCTTCTTTTGACATATTCGGGTAATCATGTTTAAACTTTGCGATGATAGGATCATACACCGAATCCCATGCTGCACGTTCCGCTGCAGTCATCCTGCCAAGATTATTGCGATAAGCATCAGGACCCCATTTCAGCGGATCTTTTATACCAAGCTCCTCCAGTATTTCGGGTGCTATCTTGTTGTCGCCGCTCCAGTTCATGTCCTTGAGAATATTCATCTCGGCGCTTTTGGCTGCGGCACCCCTGCCGGAATAATCATCAAATAAAGTGGCGGGCTCTCTGAATGTTTTGCCTGTGTATTCTTTGATGTATTTGAGTGAGGGCAACCATTCGCGGTGCGGCGCTTTCTGGTGATACAAAACACAGAAAGGTTTGGTTGTATCGCGGTGTTTTATCCAATCCAGTGTCATGTCTGTGGTAAGATCAGTTACATAACCCATCTTTTGTTGCTTCACGCCATTGATGATAAAGTCGGGATTATAATATTCGCCCTGGTCTATCAATACAGCGGAATAGTCAAAACCCTGTGGCAAGCCATCCATATGTATCTTTCCGATCATCGCAGTTTGATAACCTGCTTTCTGCAATTGCTTGCAAAAATTATCCTGGTCCCAGTTAAAGGAATGTACATTATCGATCTTGCCATTGATGAAACTGTGTTTACCGGTAAGCAGAACAGCGCGACTTGGCGCACACAGTGAATTTGTAACACAGGCGTTGGTAAATATAGCGCCCTCCCTGGCGAGCCTGTCTATATTGGGTGTGCTGTTCAAGCCATAACCATAAGCGCTGATGGCCTGGTAGCCGTGATCATCACTCATGATATACACAATGTTTGGGCGTTTATCTTTTTGCTGTGCAAGAACAGCGCCATCATATAAAGAGAACACAAACAAAAGACTTGACCATAGATAAGCAAAACGGTGCATATGCAGAGAGATTAATTGATAATGATGTCCAAAGAACTCTCTATGGGTCAAGATGACTCCTTTGGAGAGTCATTCGACTTTTAGAGAATGTAGTTTTTCCTCTTACTATAATGTAACTTATTGCTCAAAACTTTTTCTCACAACTTACGACTTACAACTCACCACTTATGACTGTTAATAATGATTGTTTATTATTATGCACATTAATCAGAACTAAATCGATTACTACCCGATCCCTCTTGCCATTGCTGTTGCTAAAAAAACAATAATTGTGATCAAGCCTAATTCAATATGACTCAGGAGTGCCAACTGCCCGGCTGAAGAAAAATCAATTGTTTCATTTTTACGTTTTTTAATTCGCCATCGTATCAAAGTAACCATAGGTTTTATCTCGGTAATGAAGACGAGAAGAAAGAGAGCCATTTTCGCAATAAAAGTTTTGCTGTGCAGATAATAATCAGTTCCTTTCCCGAGCCCGCCAAATGCGCGCCAGGCCCCGGTCGCTATCCAAAGCAATGCAGCAAGCCCCCAAAAATTATCCGCTTTAAAGACTTCATTCAAACCTGAAACATCGTTTAGTTTTTTCAGTGCATTGGCACGTGACCAGATGGCATAAAAGCCTATGCCGAAAGTAAGAATATGGAGTGTTGCAAGAAGGTATGAAAGATTCATGACTTATTTCTGCAAATTAGAAAACGCCTGTAAAATAATACCGAAAAACTTTAGACAGGGTTGGTTGACTTGCACCCTGCTCCCATAGTCTAAGACTAAGGAGAATAATGATCGTAGTGTGAAGACTACGGATGGCTTTGAACTAAAAATTGTATATTGTTATAATAAACCGTGATTAAAATATCATTATTGCTTTTGACTGACTGAGGCTAACCTTATTACCTTAGCAGTTCTGAAATGAGAAAGAAGTTAACCCTGTCTGCCGAACAGGCAAGCTTATTACCTTATCAGAAGCTGCGACAAAATAATCTAATAAGGTTGTTCTTTTTGTTTTTCGTTTGCTACTAAGGTTAATAAGGTTTTCAGTCTGAACACACTATATTTTTTCGCGTCATTTTATTCAGAGCATTGAAATGATTTTGATAAAAGATATAACGGC
>DATBFI010000323.1:0-6212 GCA_036558585.1 Chitinophagaceae bacterium | reverse complement strand
TGTTACACCTGACCTGCACAGGATACACCATAGTTCATATCAACCAGAGACCGATACCAATTTCAGCGCTGTTTTTCCCATCTGGGATATCATATTCGGAACCTTTAAAACAAAGACAAGAGAGTCCCAGAAAAAAATGGAGTTAGGACTGGAAGAGGTTCGGGATTCCAGAACAAATAATGTGATCTGGCTTCTCTTAAGCCCGTTTAAAAAATTTCAAAAGATCAAATAAAATATAAGTACACCATGACAATGTTCCTTCTCTGTTTCAAAAACATAGTTGGTGATCTATAGCCTTGTTACCTGCTGGCCGGTATACTTATGCTCTGTTGATTGATGGAAAAAAGTCGATACAAAAAATATGATACTCGCCAAATGATCAATTTGATTTTACATGTAGCAAAGCTATACGTGGGCAAGGAGAAGCTTTTGAGTTGCCATACTTAAAAATCTTAACCGGGCACATCTCTTTCATTTTTTAAAATATTTAATTGGTTGGTAAATAGCTTAAGAGAATAGCAGAATTAGTTTCTGCTTTCATTTCACTCAGTGATTTTGATCTTTTCGTCCTTCATCGTTTCATTGTAAATATTCAGGCAATTTTCTGAGCAGAAAAAAATATCGTTATGATGAGGATGACGTATCGCATTATCTTCTGAAAGGATTAGCATCCTGCAAACAGGATCAATCCCAAAAAATCTGACTTTATCAGTGACTATCTCAAAAACTTCTTTCTCTTCAGTAATGTTTTTAAATTTATAAGAGCCTCTGGATTGAAATTCATAACATTCCTTATTTTTTACTGTATCACGAAATTCTTTTGAACACCACAAAGAACCGGCACTGGCTTTGGCAGCTATTCGCGCCGTAAAGTTGAGGGCTGATCCAAAATAAGCGTTATTTCTCTTTAATACTTTCCCGAAATGTAATCCACCGTGCAGCAGTAAGAAGTTGTTTTCCTGACTGCTGTTTTTAAGAAGTAAAACCGCAGTTGATAGTAAATGATCAGGAGCTTAAGAGACAATCATTACTTCATCTCCAGTTCGTTCATGCAGGTAACAATCTCCGAGAAGGCTTTCTTCTACAATTTGTAAGTATTTATCTACTAAGTCCGCAGATGAGATTGACCCATGAACTTCTGTATGAGCTGTATAGCCGGACAAATCAGCAATCATTATAGCAATGTCCTTTTCCATGGTTTAATTGTTTCATTTTAACAGAAAAAAATCTGCTTCATAATAGACTTCTCACACAATTTGTGGCTGTTAAATTACATTAAAATAACTGCAAAGATTATAAAGATAATAGTAAAAGACAGAGCGCAGTGATACCTAATATTATAAGCACTTTTAGCATTGTTTCTCTTCAAACAAATAGTTGATGACTGTAAGACTTCGGACGAATAAACTATCTTCTCAGAAAAAACGGTATCACATTTAAACAAACATAAAAGCGTAACCTTACTGTATGCCGTAAACGATGAGCAATGTAAACCCGGCTGTCGTTTTAAACGATTTTTCAAAAATGAAGCTTAGATATAAATATATTTACAGGTGCGTTCAAATCCAAAAATTAAAACAATGGAGAAGATGCCAATCAAGCGAAATGAGCATATAGTAAAGCTTTCAAAAGACCATCATTTCACTTTGTTATTTTGTTGGAAAATAAGAAGCGGGCTAAAGCTTAAAGTTGAGCCGGAACGTATTATAAAGTATGTGCAATACTTCTGGAACAAACATATGCAGCCACATTTTAATGAAGAAGAAACCATCTTATTTGCTTCTGTAAAAAATGATGCAGCAGTACAAAAAGCATTGAATGAGCATACGCAAATACAGTTGCAGATAAAAGCACTAGGCTCCCTCGCAAACAATGCACAGGAAGAACTTTCTGCTCTTGCTGATACTGTAGATAATCACATACGGTACGAAGAGAGAGAGCTATTTCCGCACCTTGAAAGAATATTGAGTAATGAACAGTTAAAAGTTATAGGAAACCAACTAATGTCACAACACGACCCTGTATCGCAGGACAACTTTGCTGACCAGTTTTGGCTGAAGAAGTAAAATGATTGGCGGTATTTCTCACAGGTACATACCTATTCAAATAATTCACCAGGCCCTCATAGTCTCGGTAGTTATAGTTGTCGTCGGGCAATTCTATTTTGTACCTGAAATCTATTCTCGTTTATCTTAACACAGGAAATTATAAAACATAAAGAATTGGATGATCACAGTTTAAAACCCTATTGCGTTTCCGCCATCTACCGGAAGAACAACACCCGTAATATATTTTGCAGCATCTGATGCAAGAAACAAAGCTGCCTCACCAATGTCTGCCGGCTCTCCCAATTTTCCCATTGGCGTTCTCGACAATGCTTTTTGTTTTCTTTCTGTATCATTATCCAGCGCTATTGAAGACATCGCCGTTGTAATAAAACCAGGTGCAATGCAATTAACACGAATGCCTTTAGTGGCGAGTTCTACAGCCATCGCCTTCGTCATGCCCTCAATTGCAGATTTTGAAGCCGTGTAAGCAATTACTTTCGGCAAACCATAATGTGCTGCCATAGAACTGATATTAATAATGCATCCATGTTTTTTTCTCATCATTTTTTTTACCACTTCTCTCGACAAAACAAATACAGCAGTAACATTGGTAAGCAGTATGCGCTGAAATTCTTCATCACTTACTTCAGTAAAATCTTTTTTTAGATTAACGCCGGCATTGTTCACAAGAATATCTATGTGATCAAATTGCTTTATCAGTTCTTCTGTTAAAGCAGGTATTTCATTTAAGTTGGTCAGATCAAAACGAAGTGGTATACATAACGCTCCTAATTTCTCTTTCGCACAATTGAGTTTTTGCTGATCGCGACCAATAATGACCGTAGTAATATTTTGCTCTACGAATTTTTGCGCAATGGCTAGTCCAATTCCCGAGCCCCCGCCCGTAATCACTGCTACTTTATTTTGTTTTATTGATTTCATCTTTATTTACAGGTTATGTTTTATTTTTTTTGAACCAGCTGCAGTGCTGCTGTTATTCTCCTGTTGCGTCGCACTCTTGTACTTCAACACACGAGCCTCTTTTGAGACAAACGTGAAACGTAAACAGATTTGATACTTTCACGTTTGTCATCTAACGTCTCACAAAATTTATTGATTACCCCCTATGCCAGGTGCATACGGAAATTTCAAACCTTCATAATATTCCAAACTTTTATCTGGCTTTTCGTAACCATTTGGTATCGGCATTTTAGAAAATGTTTGAAAGTATAACACGCATGCATTGCGCCACCACACTGCCTCTTTCTCCTGTATAGCTAACAGCATATTTACATGATAAAAGCGTTCTTCGTCTATGAGACTTTTTATACTGTTCCATTCGCGCTGCATCCATCGAACGGAATCAACGCCTGCATAATATTTATAACATAATTCATCCCATAAACTTCTCCCGGATTTCATTTTGTGATCCCATGGAACATGGTGAAACCACAACAGATATTTTTCATCACAGGTACTGGTATCTTCAAATTGTTTGCGTACTGCAGGTGCATATTGCGCCAAAGCATTGCTGCCTGTTGCAGTTCTGTCAAATCCGATTCCAAGTGAATCTGCTTTATGGAAATAGGTAGGGTTCCAGTCTTCGCGTGGTGCAGTATCATACCATGGTGCAGGACCATAATGATGATTATAACCCATGATATGATGTAAACCAAGCGGCGTCATATAATCAACTGTAATCTCTCTTGAAGCAAGCATTATTTTTTTTACCGTATCAACAAAACGTTGATCATTTGTAAATGTTTGGCGGATCCATTCATCCGCGATTTGCACTGAAGTAAGATCATGATCCCATGCCAATCTTCCAAAGGCATACCAGTTGGCTTGCGCAAAAGGATGACCCGTCCAGTTGATATCATTTCCAATGTTTGCAACAGCAGCAATTGCTGAAACAGAATGGTTTTCCAAAGTGCCGTCAATAACTTTTGCAACAGTTGAATTTTTTCCTTTCGAATAGGTATCTGCATTAAGGCATTCTTTAAAGAGCGGCGCCAAAAAAACAAGATGCGTTGAAAAACCAAGATACTCCTGCGTTAGCTGAAATTCCAAAGCGAGTTGAGTGCCGGGCATTGCGCCAAACAAAGGATGAAAAGGTTCACGGGGCTGAAAATCTATTGGTCCATTTTTTACCTGTATCAAAACATTACTTTTAAATTTTCCATCGAGTGGCTTGAATTCATTGTATGCCTGCTTAAAACGGTCTCCTGAATTTTCATTGCTGTAAACAAATGCACGCCATATTACTATGCCATGGTGTATCGCTAAGGCATCTGCAAGCATGTTGGCGCCATCCGCATGCGTCCTGTTATAATTCTGTGGACCTGGTTGTCCTTCTGAATTTGCCTTTACAAGAAAACCACCGAAGTCGGGAATATATTGATATATCTCATTAACTTTTTGCTTCCACCAATCCTGCACGTTGGTGTCCAGCGGATCAGCAGTTTTTAAACCGCCAATTTCAATCGGTGCACTGAATCTTGCAGATAAAAAAACTTTGATCCCATAGGGGCGAAACACATTTGCAAGTGCAGCAACTTTTACCAGATACTCTTTTGTGAGAATGATGGCATTTGCATTAACATTATTTAATGCAACGGCATTTATACCTATTGATGCATTGGCTCTTGCGTAGTCTTTATAGCGTTTGTCAATATAGCCCGGAAGAGTTTGCCAGTTCCATATGGAGATACCCGCATATCCACGCTCGACCGTTCTGTTTAAATTATCCCAGTGATCAAGCATCCGTAGCTGAATGAGCGGTGCGCTTACGACGGCAAGCCGCTGAATATCGCTGTGTGTTTGCAGCAGGCGAAGAAAGTGAAAGCAACCATACAATGCTCCAATATCCGTGATACCAGCTATCAAAATAATATTTTTCTGATCGCTCCTTACCGTTTGAATTACAAATCCGTCTTTGCCAATTGTATCGAAAACATTTTTTTCTGCGAGTGAGCTGATCACAGAATTTGCAGCAGTGCCAACAACCACACATCCATCTGCGATCAAATTCTTTTGAAGGATTTTTTTGTCAAGTAAACCGTGTAAACCATTTAATAATTCCTCTTTTGCAGCTGTAAGCGTTTGAGAAGAGTCGGTAATCAGGAGAAAGGAGATCCTGCTTTTGTATTCTTTCAATAATTTATCGTCGTCAATTTTATCATAGCGCAGCCATAAACGATAACCATCCTCTGCATAAGAGGCTAATGGTAAAAAAAAGATGAAGAGAAACAGGTAAATTTTATGCATCGCAAGGTTTTGAACAAAGAATTTTAAGTCAATTTCTCTTTTGCAGATCTACTTTTTTTTCATAAAGTAAAACAATAGATAGAAAATTTTCAAATTTTCCGCAATCGGTTGCGGAAATGCTGCTATATTCGTACCACTCCGTTTTAAAACCAGGTATCCTGTTCTTATTGTATAACGAGCAAACTTTTAATGTGACTAAAATAAAAATGTTCGCAGTTATTATAAGTGCTTCCCATGCAATTGCATCTTGCAACAATGGTAATACGGTTAAAACAAATAAACACGATTCAATGCCTGCTGCCGGTCAAAACAAAGAATATATCTCACAGCCCCTGGTATCACATATTTATACCGCTGATCCATCGGCACATGTATTTAAGGGGCGCATTTATATTTATCCATCACACGATACGGACACAGGTGTACCGGAGGATAATTTAGGAAGTCATTTCAATATGATGGATTATCATATTCTTTCAATGGATTCGATTGGCGGGCCCATAACAGATCATGGCATAGCATTGAGCATTAAAGATATCCCGTGGGTTGGCCGTCAATTGTGGGCACCGGATGCAGCCTATGCGAACAACACGTATTACTTATATTTTCCTGCAAAAGATAAGCATGACGTTTTTCATATTGGAGTGGCCACAAGCAGTAAGCCAGAAGGACCTTTTGTTGCGGAAAAAGAACCCATTAAAGAAAGTTACAGTATTGACCCGTGCGTGTTTAAGGATGATGACGGTTCGTATTATATGTACTTCGGCGGCATATGGGGAGGCCAGCTGCAGCGATGGAATAATAACAGATATGATTCTGCGGCAAAACTTCGTGAACCAAATGAACCCGCCATTCTTCCACGCATAGCAAAGCTGAATAAAGACATGAAAAGTTTTG
>DATBFI010000322.1:0-6684 GCA_036558585.1 Chitinophagaceae bacterium | reverse complement strand
AGGAAAAACGATCACCGGTACGATCAAAAGCGCTGATGCAAACCAACCTCTTGAAAAAGTTAGTATCACTGAAAAGGGAACAAACAATGTTGTTGTTTCAGATGTGAGCGGACGATATTCAATTGTTTTACGAACGGATAATGCTGTATTGGTTTTTTCTTTTGTAGGATTTACAACACAGGAAATTACTGTAGGAAACAATTCAACAATTGATCTGAGCTTAGCTACATCACAAACAAATTTAAATGAAGTTGTAGTAACCGCGTTGGGTATCAAACGTGAAGTGCGAACACTCGGCTATGCGTCTCAGCAGGTAACGTCAACGCAAATTTCACAGTCAAAACAATCCAATCTGATTAATGCATTGCAGGGTAAAGTTGCCGGCGTTACTATTTCAAGTGCGGGCGGAGGACCAGGCCAGGGTGCCAGTATATTAATAAGAGGAGTGAATTCTTTGGATCCCGGAAAAAGCAACCAGCCTCTTTTTGTTATCGATGGCATGCCTGTTGACAATAGCACATTTACAACAGGAACTACAGGCGGCCGCGGTGTTCAAATGCCAAATCGCGTTTCAGACATTAATCCTGAAGATATCGAGAGCGTAAATATTTTAAGAGGAGGTGCTGCAACCGCTTTATATGGATTACGTGGCGCCAATGGTGTTGTTGTGATCACCACGAAATCGGGACAGGCAGGAAGTTTACGGATCAATCTTACATCAAGCTATAGCATTGATGAAGTGAATAAATATCCTGATGTTCAATTGAAATATACACAGGGATTTGGTGGAGAATATGATTCAGTTAGTTTTTGGCCAGCCTGGGGGCCAACCGTTGAAGAAGCACGAAAAATAGATCCTACGCACCCCGCAACACTTTTTAACAACTGGAAAAGAGCATACAATACGGGTCATCAATATAAGAATGCGATTTCATTTTCCGGGGGAAGTGATAAAGTAATTTTCTCCTCATCACTTTCTTACCTTCGGCAAAATGGATTGATACCATCCACCTATTACCAGGATGTTACTGCACGGGTAAATGGTCAGCTAAAATTTAGCAACCAGTTTAGAATGGGAACATCTATTTATTATACAAATACTGTTGGAAATTTTTATGATGCAGACCGTTATAATGAGGAGCTGATCTATTGGGCGCCGCGCTGGGATGTCCGCGATTACGTAAAACCTGATGGTACGCAAAAGACTTATGGCAATGGCAACCCTATTTATTATGCATCGACAAATAAATTCAAATCAAATGTTGATCACGTGATAGGGAATGTAAATTTTGTTTTTACGCCGGTAAAATGGTTTACTGCTACGTATCTTCTTGGAATGGACCAGTATATTGATGCAAGAACTGCAACCGCCCCGGGTCCCAAAGGTGTACCGGATGAAATTGTTGCAGAAGATAATGGGTTAGGTTTTGTGCATGAATACAGAATTAATTACAGGCAGGTGAACTCCAATTTGTTGCTGACATTTGACCATACATGGGCTGGTAAATTTCAAACCACTTTACGAGTAGGAAACGATGTATTGGACAGAACACTCAACAGAACAAGTGCTGAAGGCGATGAGCTGGATGTGTACAATCTCTTTAATTTAGGTAATGCAAAAGTGGTGAGCATTTCACAGTACAAAGAAAATTACCGCATTGTAGGTGCTTATGGTGATCTTACATTGGGATACAACAATTACCTCTACCTCACGCTCACAGGAAGAAATGACTGGACATCTACGCTGTCACCTGACAACCGCTCTTTTTTCTATCCCTCCGCCAATCTGAGCTATATTTTTTCACAGCATTTGAAAATGCCATCATGGGTTAATTATGGAAAGGTAAGAGCTTCCCTTGCAGGCATTGGAAAGGATGCAGCACCTTATAGTACAAGTGTAGTTTATACTTCATCTTTTGGTGCTCCAATAAATAATGTGATTGGCTGGACGCGTGATAACGAGGCTGGTATCGCCACATTGAAGCCTGAGAAAACTCAGACCTTTGAAATCGGCGCTGACCTGAGTTTCTTTAAAGATCGGCTGGGATTAAATTTCACATGGTATAAATCAAACAGTAAAGATCAAATTATACCTGTCAGCGTTGCACCTACTTCTGGCTTTACTACAATAACACTAAATGCGGGAGAAATAGAAAATAAAGGAGTCGAGCTTACACTGAAAGGCACTCCTTTTAGAACAAAAGATTTCAACTGGGATGTAACAGTGAATTATTCACGTAATAAGAATAAGATATTATCTATTTATCCCGGCCTTACGGAAATTGTAATAGGCACACAGTTTGGCTATTCCAATTCTACTGTAACAATGAAGTATGTGCCCGGACAATCAGTTGGTGATATTTATGGAACACCATGGACAAGATACCAGGATGACAAGAATCCTCTCTACTCCGATAAAAGTCTTCCTTTACTTATCGATGACAACGGCTTCCCTGTTTTAACATCTACTTCAAATCAAAAAATATTAGGAAATGCATATCCTGACTGGATTGGAAGTATTGGTAACTCATTTAGCTATAAGAACTGGAGTTTGTATTTTCTCTGGGATACGCGACAGGGTTTAGAGAAGTATGACCAGTTCCTCAATTTTATGGGTGCTTTTGGTGAATCAACGATTACTCTTGACCGGGATAAGATAATTGTTTTTGATGGTGTATTGGCAGATGGAACTAAAAACACGAAGCCAGTGTGGCTTGGCCAGGGGGTTGGACCGGATGGTGTAGATTACGGATCAGCCGGATATTACAGAAGTGTTTACAGGGGTATATCAGAAAATTTTGTGGAAGATGCTTCATGGATAAGATTGCGGACAGCAACACTAACATATACGTTACCATCAAAACTTTTCACTCATTCTTTTATCAAAAATATAAACTTGTCGTTTACGGGTAACAATCTAATACTCATTACAGATTACAAAGGTTTTGATCCTGAATCAAGCTCCACTGAAGCAGGCAGCAATGTAAATGGATTTGCAGGCTTTACTTATCCTGCACTGCGTAGTTATATTTTCACATTAAACGTGGGCCTATAAAAAATCATTATCATGAAGAATATAATTCAAAATATCTCCATAGCACTATTCGCATTAGTTATAATCACCCTCAGCAGTTGTAAAAAATACCTGGACATCAATCAAAATCCCAATGCTGCGGAGGAACCGCCTATCAATGGTTTACTGGCCAATACTACTTATTCTACTGCTTATAATGTGTATAGTGCCGGTAACATTACATCTTATTATACCCAATATCTTTCTTCGCCAAACCCTGCAAGCGATGTGGATATCTATAATACTATTAACACCAGTGACACATGGACCGGAGTTTATGACTATGACCTCTCAAAGTACAGGTATGGTTTTTATAATATCATGACAGATCTGTATGATATGAGAAAATTTGCTGCGCAAAAAGGTCTTAACGCCTACATAGCCGTCTCTGATATTTTAATGGCATTGCATTTGAACATGGCAACTAATTTATGGGGTGACATTCCATACACCGAAGCTTTTTTGGGTGTGGAAAATCTTACTCCAAAATTTGATGATGCGCATGCTTTATTTGATACGTCCTTAGCTCTGTTAGATGCCGGGATAAATCTTTTGCAACAACCTGATGCAGACGGACAATTAGATGCAGGCAGCGATTTTATCCATGCAGGCAGTGCAGATGCATGGATAAAAACCGCGCATGCAATAAAGGCGAGAATGTTAAATCAGCTTTCAAAAACAACAGACTATAATGCCGATGCAGTATTAGGTGAAATCGCATCTGCTTACACAGATAATGCTGATGATGCGCAGGTATCTATTTTTGAAGTGCGTAATCCTTGGGCACAGGTAGCGCAGAACAATGCGGGTCTTGATCTGGATGGCTGGTTATCCTCCTATTTCGTAAACGCAACAAATAGCGCTACTTACGGTGTGTTTGACCCGCGTTTGCCACTGATCACAGATACAACAAAATATGGGGATTACCGTGGTACACCAAATGGTAAAGGACGTATTGGAACGGGCACTGAACAGGAGGAATGTTATCTTTCTGTAACAGGTTGGTATTCCAGTGATAATTCACCTTTGCAGATCATCACTTATGCTGAATGTAAATTTATCCAGGCAGAAGCCGCATTCAGAAAGGGCGATAAACAAACGGCTTATGATGCATACCTGGCGGGCATCGAGGCTAATATGGAAAAGATGGATGTGCGGGATACTGCAATAACACGCTATACAACTGAACCCACTGTAGCAGTTGGTGCAAATAATATAACGCTGGCCCTTATTTTGAAAGAGAAATACATGGCATGTTTTCTAAATCCTGTTACATGGGATGATATGAGACGGTTCGATTATAATTATAAGAATTTTACATTGCCTGTAAATGCGGTATTAACTACCTTTATTCGCAGAACAAGTTATCCTGTGGATGAAATATCAACAAATGGTAAGAATGTTCCAGATATCCAGTTAACTGATCATCTTTGGTGGGATCAGTAATGAAACCACTTATAAACTCAACTCTTCAACTCCCTTAACATAAACTGCCACGCTCTGTTCAATAAATAGTGCGTGGCTTTTTTATGCCTTAACAGAATCGCTGCTATCATGCCCCCCAGGAATTTATGCTGAATTTTTTAGTCTTCTGCAAGCCTTATCATTTTATTAAGCGTAACCAGAATTTTTAGAAGTACTGAGAGAAAAAAATTAAAAAATAAAATTGAATCAGCCTATTGCTCCCTGCAAAACTTTACGCTTTGCACTATTAATCTTTATTTACTCAGAAGATTATTTTTCCTGTTTATCCTGGTTATTATCTCACTCGCATCATTTTGTTTGTGCGGGTTTAAAATGAAACCAAAATTTACAGTTCGAATATGTCAATGAAGAAAAGGGCATGATGCTGAACACCCTTAGAAAAAAGTAAGCACATTGTTTAATTTAAATTTTATTGTTATGCTAACATTAGAAAAAATCATGACTGAGCTAAACGTAGGTTCAATTAAGGAAATTGTTGGTGGTCGCCATGGAAATTCTCATAAAAGATCACGCCGTTCAAACAGCAACAGCCGCAGTCGCAGTCGTAGCCGGCACAACAGAGGCCGTCATTAAAATAGTTGCTTAAGACAGGGGAGCATTTCTTCCCTGTTCTTTTTAATAGCATTCGCAGAACTATTTTTACAAGCAGGAATTTTTATAATTATACATTTTGGTTAACGGCATGAATTGCCATTATAAATTCGCCAGCCTGTAGTAATTCTGAAATATTGTTGCCCCTGCTGCACCGTATTTCAACTCATCTCTTGTAACTAAAGTTGTGAAATTCTTATCACAATTCTTAATGGCTTTGCTGATGCCGTTTTTTTCCAATTCATTCTTGCGACTATGCGTTACAGAATATCAAAAAATATTAGTTTTTTGTCGCCCCGGTATTATTCAAAATTGAAATTACAGGAAGTTTCTCCGGGCAATAACCTTGTGTTAAAGGATAAGGGCAGCACGAGAGAATTCATTATAAATCACACCACTAAATTATTCATTGAAAAGTTTTCCGAGCCGAAATGTTTTGATGAAATATCAGATGAGATAGCGAACGAAGTTAATGCGCCGGGAATTGAGATAAAGAAGTTAATAAAACCATTTTTCCGCTATATGAAATACCGGCAATTTATAGTGCCGGAAAATGCTTCTGAAGTAAAAGCTAAAAGAAGACAGTTATTCAATGCAAATAAGATTGTTGACAATTATAAAATAATAAAAAATATAGACGCAAACGATGATGTGGAATTATATCACGCAACCGACCTTAAATCTGAAAGCGACGCTGTGATCAAACTATTACGGCAAGCAACAAAGCAAGAAGTAAAAGAATTATTGAGGGAGTTTCGTTTTCTTACTCACATAAGTAAAACAGGAGTAACGCCAAAGGCATATAAATTTATTACCGGGAAAGAGTATGTATGTTTTGCACAGGAATATATTGATGGCAAAAGATTGATGGAACATGTAAGGACGAAAAAAAGATCCAGCTTTAACGATATTGCTGAAATTATTTTGGGAATTATTACAGGTTTTAAAAAGATACATGCCAGGGGTGTAGTTCATGGCGATATTCATCCCAGCAATATAATCGTAACAAGAAACGGGAAGATTAAAATAATTGATTTCGGTTTCGCTGTTAATTATGAAGTAGAAAAAAATGAAATAGTAAATTTTGGGGGAGTTTACTTTTACATGCCTCCTGAAAGGATCAATACTACAACCTATAAAAAATTTTCCCGCAGGCCAGACTTTTATTCTGATGTTTACCAGCTTGGAATGATCCTTTATGATTTGCTCTACCATAAATACCCGTTTAACGGTATTACATGGGAAGAGTTATCAAAAGAGATAAAAGAGAAAGAAGCAGTTTACCCCGCAAAGTCATACTACAAATTCACCGTCCCGGAATGGTTGATAAATATCATTCAAAAATGTCTTGAAAAAAATCCGGCGAAAAGATTTATTAATGCACAAGAGATGCATTCATCTTTTATAAAAAGCAAGGTTCAGAATGGCATTAAGATCAGACCAGCAATTAAAATATAACGATTGTGGCATTAGTGCTGTTAAATCTGTATTTAACTACTATAATATAGATATTGACAGAAACTATATATGCGATA
>DATBFI010000321.1:0-2946 GCA_036558585.1 Chitinophagaceae bacterium | reverse complement strand
CTGGTGTTGCAGCAACATTTTTTCACCAAAGTCTTCATACGCACGAATTTTACTTGAGCCAGTTGCTTCCAAATACAATATACCAGGCCCAGTCCTCCGGCCCTTTGGCGATATCAATGCCCACTCTCAATTTAAACTTCTCGCCACGAGATACCTGAAACCTGTGCCATAACTATACACCAAATCTGCAGAACTAAATTCGTTCCATTTATCAAAAGCCTTCCCTGTCCCTCCAAACAACACCAGACTCCATCGCCTGATAAGATCCCAGCGAAACTCAAGCTCCGTGAGTATATCGGCATTACCCTGGTAACGGTTGGCGGGTATGCCGCGCATGTCAATAAACGGGAGCATAAAAAAAGGCGGTTCACTAAACGCCTGCTGCCCATCCAGCCGCCAGCCACCTGTCAATTTCTGAGAGATCGGTTTGTAAGCGTACATGTAATAATTCATGCGCCAATAATCATAATCACTGCCAAAGATGTTATCTGAAAGCTGGGCATCAACATGCACTTTCATTCCTTTATTGGGTGTAAAAACATTATCACGGTTATCCAGTTCAATCACAGCACCTAACTGGCTTACAATACTTGCGTACTCTATAGGTTTTACAAAATCAGGAGGTAGTAACCTGTCGCCGGTATAATCTACATCCGTTTTCAGGAAAAGGTATTTTAAACCACCATACCAGTTAGATATGCCGATACGCTTGATCGCCTGTACAAGGCCCCCGGCGGTTTTAATGCTGAAAGTAAATTTTTTTTCACCAAGATTAGGAACTGTCCTGTAGTAAGACATGTTGATATCGCCGTAATTGCCACCGAACATGTATTTGATCCTGCTTTTTATAAATGTGCCGCTTCTAAAAACTGCAGCCATCCAACTATTATTTAATGTATAGAGTCCCATTACGCCGGTTATGTCGGGTGCAATGGGTGTTACTTTTACACTCCCTCTAACTGTATCAATATAAGGTGGCCTCTTTTTAATAAATACAGGAACGATACCACCGCCAAAACCACCCAGCGCGGGCTCGGTGATGATAACAGGTACCGGAACAAATCCATGCGCATTGATGATATAGTCACTCAGATCAAAAGCACCATCCAAAGAATCCTTCAATGATATTTTTTGCTTTTGTGCAGCAGCGTGTAATAACCATGCAACAGAAAAAAAGAACAGGTTTATTTTTTTAAATGCATGGGTAGAGTAATTCATAAAAGGATGCATGATTCGTAGCATGTTACATCTTAAATTATTGCCGACTTATCTTTTTATTTTCTTCCAGTGCCCTTTGTCACTGCAGCGTATAGAGCAATTGGAATAGCGATTCATTATATCATATTTAACTGATGGCATATTACTTTAAATCGCTCTTCATATCCCCAGCCGCCACTTGTCTTCATCTTTATTGGTTTATAATAGATAATGTGTTTGGAATGGGAAAGGACTTCTGTTTCAAGCTTACTCTGGCATGAACACTTTAATATAGTTAAGCACAATTCGTATGTGGGTATAATGTTTATCATCTCGAACTAAAGACAAATCCTATTGAAACAGCAAAATGGGCCAGGTGATCAATATTGAATGCATCATTTTTATTGGTAGCATAATTGTATGCGCCGCTCAGATAAAGTGCCGTAGATGAACTGAAGGGATATATTAATCCCACTTCAGGTCTTACCACAAATCCCCAATTATTATCATCTGTCGAGAAGATATTAAAGTAAAGTGTCTGATCGCTGTATTCAGTGCCCAATCCTAAACCTGCATAAGGCAAAATCTTTTTGCCCGATTTGAAATAATAATGCCCGGAAAGAGTCAGCGGGACTGTATAAATTTCCTTTACAAGATCCGTTGTTACCGCGCCACTCCCATCGGGTTTTTGATAAGTTGTACGGGGAACGTATTCATCAAATGAATTCCAGCTTCCGGCAATACCGACAGAAAAGTTTGGTTTAATCATGCGTCGATATTCCACCCTGCCTCCTGCCCAGCTTGGTTCCGAGAGAAAATCACCGGTAGGAAATGCAGGTTCATAGCCTATAAAAAATTTATCAGGAAGAGAAGAAAATGATTGGGCGTTATTCTTTGAAAGCAATGCAATGCAAAGAATAGTTATAAGAAGTAACTTTTTCATAGTAATAATTTTGTAGTGAAGTACCGTGTTTAAGTTTTTTGATTTTTGGATCGTAAAATTTTTTGATTTAGCTTGTTGGAATCAATAAATCGCAATCCGAAATCAGAAATGCAGGAGTTAATGCAACAATTATTTGGTTTGTACATAAGGTGATTGTGCAAAGCCCTGGTTAATGGCATCCACACCAAGCTGTATATTGGTTGTAGTACTTGAACCAAGCGCTCCGAGGGCTGTTATGTTCCATATGCCGCGGATCTCTTCTTTGGAACCTGCATTTTTTAGATCATACATATTCAGTATAACGGTACCAGTAGTATAAGAGTACACGGTGGTCCAGGGGTAATAATAAGGATAACACCAGTAATACCAGTAGCAACCCGGCCAGTATCCGTCCCACCAGCCGGGATAAGAATCAATCACTACATTGATGTCCTTAATTGCGGTCATTTGAAGCCCAAGGTCGGGATTGCTGTTTCTCCCTACAAACGTATAACCTCTTGCGGCAAGGTTATCTTTCACGGGTTGAATCAGTTGCTGAGCTGTAGCACCAACCAGAATACTATCAGCACCCACACCACCAACATATACTACCGTATCGGCAATATAGAAGGTTTTATAACTGCTGAAATCTGCATTTTTATCCCTGCTTGTGGAAACGACAAACTGTGAAGATAATTGACTAAAGTCGGGTGTTTTTCTGCAATCCGATAACAAGATGATTGCCAGGAAAACAAAAAAAAGTTTTTTCATAAGTAAAATTTTTTTGATGTTCAGCACCGTCTCTTTAAAAGGACAGTGAGTTTAGA
>DATBFI010000320.1:0-3596 GCA_036558585.1 Chitinophagaceae bacterium | reverse complement strand
ATAAGACATCAGCAAATAAGTCGCCCCTCGCAGTGATCGTAACTTTTTTATGGGGCTTAAAAAAATTAGCAGGGAACAGGCACTTATCGTGACACTCATAATAGCTGCAAGTAATGCAAATGCAACCCGTAGTATTTTGTTGAAGGCCTGAGGTAAATCAAATTATGGCTGTTGTAATTTACTTTATGCTTATTGTAAATTAAATTATGACCGTTGTATTTTACTTTAGGCTTGTTGTAAATTACTTTATGCCTGTTGTAAATTACTTTAGGCTTGTTGTAGATTACCTTAGGCTTGTTGTAAACTTAAATATGCCTGTTGTAAATTAAATTATGAGTGTTGTATTTTACTTTACGCCTGTTGTAAGCTAAATATGCCTGTTGTACATTTAAATATGCCTGTTGCAGACTTAAATATGCCTGTTGTAAACGAAATTATGCCTGTTGTATTTTACTTTAGGGTTGTTGCCTTTAAAGAATAAAGAAGGTCTCATTTGTGATGAAGCGATCAACAACAACTTTATTGCTGGTATTTTGGATTTCTGCCTGAATGAAATATGGAGTATATGATTATTAAATTCTTCTCTTTTCCTATTTGATAAATGATCAGGTAGGAAATATTTTAATTTTTGTTTCGCGGAAAGATTTTTTCGCAGAGGGTATCGGTCGGGATTTTGTTGTATTTCTTCAATACGTTTGTAAACCTCATTTTAAAATCTGTCACCTAAGCCAAATTGTTTCTCCTCATACCGGATCCATGCTTCAAGCAATTCTTTTTTTGCTCTTGGATGCAGGATGATCCCGGGCTCATTTGTTCCTGTATTGGCTTTTTGTTCCCGCATAAAGGCCTTAACTTCATCAATAGTAAATCCTTTTACTTTTCCTTGTTTCCAATCTTCGTATCCTTTATTGAGTTCATTCACGAATTCTTCGTCTTTCCACCATTCCCTATTTTTATTATCCTCTAATTCTTCATTTGCACTTGAATAAAGCAAGTCTGCAAGCATAATTTTATCCTCCGCCGGCAAAACCAATAATTCTTTTATATTGTAAGACATGGAAGAGTTTTATTGAAATTACTAATACAGCTTCACTTAATCAATAAACGTAATTCATACGTGGCTCGTATATGTTTTCATTCATGTCCTCAACGGTTCATGAAATGTTGCAAATAATAACACTGCAATGGATAGAGGATCATTATTCTCCTTCATCCTTTGCACCCGGCAGTCTTCTTTTTAGCCATGTTATTTGTCCCCTGTGGTTAGATTCATGTTCGCAAACATGAAACCATTTCCAGTAAGTATTAAATTTTGTTTTCCCGTCGCCAAATTTTGGATCAACAGCCATTAACCATTTATCGTCTCTCTTCTTCAGTTCGGCCAATGTTTTTTCTCTTACATCGGTTATGAGATCAATATAATACTTCAGTTCATGACCCTTTATTTGTTTGCGTCCCTCTTCACCAAGATCTGCAGCAGCTCCCCAGAGCTTTTTTTCTTCATCGTTAAAATCTGTGCGGCCTTCAAACGTATTGATCTGGTAAAATTTATCTATGGCGCCAAGATGCATTATCAGCGCACCAATGGTATTTGCCTTTGCATCAAAAAGATAATCCAGTTGCTCCATTGTCAGGTCTTTGGTTGTATTAATGATAGTGCTGCGGTTATAATTCAGCATTGATACAAGTGTACCTATCTGGGGAGGGTATCCTTCCACCGGTCCGATAACAAATAAACTTTCCGGATCAGGTGGCATATTAAAATCGGAAGCTTTGGCAGATGAGAAAATGCCGCTTAATCCCGCCGTACCAAGCGCTGCCGATTGTATAAATTTTCTGCGTCTCATAAAAAATTATTTTGATTGAATAATAATACATTCAAGATAAAACAAAAGCAGAAACCGGAATAAAGCTTTTTTTGTAGCCATCAATAATATCTTTTATTAAGATCATTTTTCAAATAGAACAGGGTAACTTCTTTCTTATTGCAGAACAGTGGCCTATAGCTTTACAATCTTTTGCGTAACAACTTTTTTATCAAATAAAATATTAACCATATAGATTCCCGCAGGTAATGTACTTATGTTTATTGTTTGAGCCGATGATGTTAATATCAGCGATGGCATGGCCTCCCTGCCATCCAAAGTTTTTATACAAATACGCACATTGACTGAATTGTTTTTAATGCCGAGGTGCAATATGCCATGCGTTGGGTTGGGCGTTATAGTGATGCTGTTATTATTGAATGATCCTATCGTGTTTAACTGCGCTGAAGCGCCGCAGTTGTTAACTGTTTCGTTAATTGCATTAAGTAAAGATTTTTTTCCTGCTGCATCTTCGGTGAGTTGCCATATCATGATGCCACTGGCTTTTTGTTTTGCAAGCCTGGTTTTCTTTGTAATGGTCGGAATTCCGTTGTAATAAATAGTATCAGCAATCTTATTCCGGTTTTCGGCACCGGGATATTGCTTTACAAGATCACCATACGCATATTCATTCCCCGATGCTTTATTATAAAATCCCCAGCCATAAAAAGGAACGCCAAGACCTGTTTTGTTTTTAGGCAATCCCTTTGCTGCCCAAAAATCAAGGTCACTAACGGCCATAGAAAAAGGAGAATGCGGGCCGGGATGCTCCGGGTCCCATGGTCCCGTTGCATCGTAACTCATGATGTTTACAAAATCAAAATAATGAAATGATGAAGCAGGTATCTGATCGGCGAACCAGGTAGCCACAGCAGCGGTCACCAGTTTGCCTTTCGGTTTTAACGCTGAAGATAACGCCTGGATAAAACTGCCATAATTTTTCCCGATAATGTTACCCTCGAGATCAACGTCAAGCCCGTCTAAATTATATGCGAGAACATAAGCAAGTAACTTTTTGCAAAAGGCATGTACATGTTCCCGGGAAGTTAAAACTTTCCAGTTTGTTTCTGTTCCGCCAAGATCTGCACCGCCAAGCGACATGGATACTTTTACATTATTTGCATGTGCACTTTTTACAACTTGTGAAAGACCCTGAAATGTAGTAAGATTACCTTTCGAATCAGGGTTGGCAAAGGCTATGTTAAGGTGAGTGATCTTCGCAAAATCTATAGTTTGGGCATTATCCGGAAAGTCGTCCCATGTGTTAAGATAACCGACGATGCGGAATTGCGCAGACGCCTGCTGTATTGACAATACAATAAAAAATAAAATGCAGGTGTAAATGTGTCTCATAGAAGTATCATTTGGTTGCTTTAAAATTACTGAATAAGCGGGGGCAATGCACAGACATTTATTTTAAATGTTCTGTGGCGTCGAGGAAATTCTCTAATAAAGAAAGAAGGGACTTATGAGCAAAACGTGGAAAAGTGAAGCTCTTATAAAGAAGCAAATATTGGAGGTGATAGCCTGCAATGTATAAGAAAGAATTAAGGGGAGGCTTTCGAAGAACCCGGGTAACTTCAGAAAACACTTTGCGGACGAAAAAAAAGTACAGGAAAATTGTTCTATTGCTCCGCGTACACCTTCAGCATTACCTGTACATGATCACTTAATGAAAAGCTGTTGCCGCCAACTCCAAAATCTTTCCTGTTAAGCGGGAATGTTCCCTCA
>DATBFI010000319.1:0-7822 GCA_036558585.1 Chitinophagaceae bacterium | reverse complement strand
TTCCGGCAAAAAATAATTATTTTCAACAACTGTTTTTAAATAATTTCTTCTAACTCCCGGAAAATAAAATTCGCCTCTGAATGCAGGGCCTGAATGAAGCCTTCGTAACGAAACCGCTATTCTTTGCAATAAGTCAGGCTGGGAATGAATATCACGTGCGCACAATGTTTTTGCATCGATCCAGCTTATTACCAAAACATTTTCTTCGGGTAAAGAATCAATCAATGCAGCACCCACACCTGCTTGGTGCGCAAGATCAGTATTCACCCTTTCATTCTCACGATTGATGCCCAGCATGGCAGATTTTCTTTCGCTCACTCTTAAAACATAAGAACCTGTTGGAGTATCAACCCGATAATTCCTGTTTGTTAACCCGCCTTCCAAGGCAATAATATTCTGTGCATCTGCAAGAACAGGAAGACGGGCAGTTAGCTCATATAATTTTGAATTCTGCAATGGAGCATTACAATTGTACTTTACAAAATAGCCTAGCTGATCAGATTGTTCTTATAGGTCCTTTAAACCATTTCTTCACAGATAAATGCCACCATATCCAAAGGAAAAGTAACGTGATACCCACGAGGATGGGTGCATAATTAACCGCTACCCATGTAAATGTATCGTTACCGGGAACTGCTGCAGGTTCAAAAGGCAGGATGAAATAAATACACATAACCATAATTTCAATAGCCGCAACAAGATTCATCCATTTATAATTATTGCCCAATGTCCATTGACCTTGTTTGAAATTGTGACCGGCCCGCCACCGCAACCATATCGGTATCAAAAAGGCCATATAGAGACCAATGACTCCAACAGAAACCACGGCATAAAAGGCAGTAGGTATACCCCGCGGACTTTTCCAGAGTGCAGGCAGTGTAATGATGAGTCCGGCAAGCGCAGAAGCCAGTACTGCATTTATCGGCACACCGTCCCGGTTTACTTTTGACCAGCGTTGATGACCGGGAATTGCCTTGTCGCGGGAGAATGCATACATCATACGTGAACAAGAAGTGAGGCAGGCTATTGCGCAAAACAATTGACCTGTAGTTGAAATAACTAATACACTCCTGAACATAACCGGTGATAAGGCATTTGCGAGGATTGCAATAACCGACCCGCTGCCATATGGATTTACGGTGGCGTCAAAAGAACTTACAATGTCCGGCTTTGTAGCAGCGTATAAAAATGCAAGCAATAGAATATAGCCACCCACGGCTGAATAAAAGATGGATTTCCAGATCCCTTTCGCAGCAGTAAGATGCGCACTATGTGTTTCTTCAGAAAGATGTGCCGATGCATCAAAACCCGTGATGGTGTATTGCGTAAGCAAAAATCCCAGGGGCAGCACATATAACCAATACATAGTATTGCCTGAAAAGCCGGAATTGTTTATAGAAGTAGTAAACATCCATTTCAGATCCTGATGCTCAGCCGGTGTGATGATAAGTATGAGAATGATCAGTGCCGCACCAAACACATGCCACCATACTGATATGCCGTTGAGTATTGCCTGTATGCGGCTGCTGAAACAGTTGAGCACAGTTATCAATAGCATGATGACCATGAACCAGAAAAATTGTTGTTTGATATAATCGCCATTGAAGAAACCATTTGCGTAACCAGGAGAATAAGTGCCCATCGTGATATTTAAAAAGGTGGCCGCACCGTAGGCTACTGAAGCTGTAACTGCGAGCAATCCAACCAGGTTAAGCCAACCGGTATAGAAACCTGCTTTCGGTCCTCCTAACTTAGATGCCCACCAGTAAATGCCACCCGAGGTGGGATAAGCCGAAGCGAGTTCCGCCATGCAAAAACCGATAATTAAAATAAATGCAGAGATCAGCGGCCAGCCAATGGAAATAGCAATCGGTCCGCCATTATTCCATGCTTGTCCAAAGGTGGTGAAACACCCGCTTAGTATAGAGATGATCGAAAACGAAATAGCAAAATTGGAAAAAGCGGACCAGGTCCTTTTCAATTCCTGTTTATATCCGAGTGCTGCCAGCAGATGTTCATCTTCCGAAGCAGAACTGGTTTTGGTATTGTTGCCTGAGTGCCTGGTAAGCGCCATAATTCAAATATATGTGTATTCCTTCACTGCCATATCAACTAAATAGCGTTGCGCGTGAGCAAGGGTTTATCACCTGGTAAAAGATACTGCAACGGAAGTAATGTAATATCTCTTTTGTTATGAAATTTTTTTAATCAGGGGATTCAGCGCTTTTAAAGAGATCAAAATTTTGTCTCCCGCATTTAACTGCATTGCTTCCTCTTCAGAGGAATTAATTTTTATGATATTATTTCCAACAGAGAAAGAAATAACATACGCAAAATTTTCCTTCTCTATATTTATTACTTCGCCAATAAGTTGAAAATCGCCACTTCGTTGTTGATCGAATAATATTTCCGCAGGAATTCCTTTGCTGCTGATCTTTCCATCTTTCAGCATCATAATCGTGTCCGACATTTTAAATATCTCTGAAAAATCATGACTTACAAGAATTGTGGTGAGATTAAATTCTTTATGCAATTTCAAAATATGATCCTGTAATTTTAAACGCATTTCGCTGTCCAATGCTGAAAGCGGTTCATCAAGCAATAAGAGTTGAGGTTTTCTAATCAATGCTCTTGCCAATGCTACTCTTTGTTTTTGTCCGCCTGATAACGTATCTGGTTTTCTGTTTTGCAATTGTTCAAGATCCATCACGTGCATAAGCTCCTGCACAATAGTGTTTTCCTGACCTTTTTCCAGTGCGTACATAAGATTTTCCTTTACGGTCATGTTGGGAAAAAGAGCATACTCCTGGAACACAAAACCAACTTTGCGTTTTTGAGACGGCAGATCGATATGTTTTTTTGTATCGAACCAGGCTTCATTATTAAAAATTATTCTTCCTTTTTGAGGCGGTGTCAGTCCTGCAAGAATACGCAGTATCGTTGTTTTACCTGAACCTGATGGACCGAATAACGTGACCAGTTTGCCCTGTTCTATTTCAAAAAAAATATCGAGATTAATTGTTCCCTGTGCAGTTTGCAGTGTTTTGTATATAGAACAATGGATCATATATAGCTGCTCCTGGAAAAGCGCTGGTTCAGGAAATAAACAGAAAGCAAAATGATAAATGTGACAATAAAGAGAATAAGCGCATATGCATTAGCGCTGTCGTAATGCATCATTTCTACTTCATCATAAATGGCAATGGAAGCAACTTTTGTTTCACCGGGAATATTACCACCAATCATGAGTACTATTCCAAACTCACCTATTGTGTGGGCAAATGTAAGTACAATGCCTGTTAACAAAGATGAACGCATATTTGGCAGCAATATTCTTGTAATGGTTTTCCATTTGCTTTTTCCCAATGTGTAGGATGCTTCTCTCAAAGAGGGTGAAAGAGCTGCAAAACCAGATTGTATTGGATGGACCATAAACGGAAGACTGTATATTATCGAAGCAATTACCAAACCGGTAAAAGAAAATACAAGGCGCACATCAAAATAGTTCTCAAGAAATTTTCCAAAACTATGCGCAGGACTAAATGCAAGCAATAAATAAAAGCCCAACACAGAGGGGGGCAAAACCAACGGCATGCTAACAATTGCTTCGATTATTGTTTTGCCTTTTGTTTTAGTATATGCAAGCCAGTATGCAAGCGGAACAGATAAAATAAATAAAATGAGCGTTGTAATGAGTGCAAGTTTTGCTGTTAGCCATAAAGGTTCGGGATCAATCATATTGAGTATTATTTTGTTTCGTGCTGTACATCTGATTCATTTATTATTGTATGAACTTTCCTTAGTTAACTATATATCCAGGATTTCTTTAAAACGTTTTTCCTGTTGTGAATAAAGATAATTATAAAATTAGTGGACAGCACTTTTATTGTTTCATTGCGATGTTTCAAAAATCGCTACGGCTTGTCATTCCGGCGACAGGAGGAATCTAATTCGCATTATACTTCTTAAGTAACCATTTAATTATCTTATGAAGAAAAAACTGTTGTGCAATTAAAATCCATTATGCATGATGTCACTCCTTCAGAGTTGCATATGATGTTTTCAACAATTTTTGACTATGATAATTCCATTCATCCCCTGACGGATTTTTGAAAGAGCGGCTTTTATTTTTTTACTAATCAATTGCTCAACAGATAAAAAATTATTTTCTCACTGTTTTCACATCTTCTGGTTTTATCGCCTCGCCTTTATTGCCGAAGGAGTTGCGGACATAATTCAATATATCACTTACCTCTTCATCTTTCAGATCAAACCCCGCCATTGGCGTATTGTATGTTTTTCCGTTTACTTTCATTTCACCCTCTGCGCCATACAACACCTGTTGTATGGATCTTTTTTTATCAGCCATGAGGTAATCTGCTTTTGCCAGGGGCGGGTAAACATTTTCAACGCCCTGGCCTGAATCCATGTGACAGGAGAGGCAATAAGTAATGTAGAGTTCTTTTCCGCGGTCCATGCTTGCTTTCAGATCGAATGTTTGCTTTTTAAATGATAATGATAACAGTGTAAGGATGATGATCAGAGGTAATGCAAAGAAGAACTTAGATGTATGTTTCATGATTTGATTTTAATAAAAATTTTGACAGATGCTTCCTTCGTCAGCATGACAAATTAAAGTGTAGACTTCTGCTTAAGAAAAAATTTGACAAGTTCCCATGATAAAACTTCTGCTTGTCATTATAACGAAGGAGGAATCTATAAATTTGTGTTACCAAATTTTCTAATCGGAATAATATTCAATTTCACTGTTCATTCATGATCTGCAGATGAAGTGATTGCGACGCAAGGGACGATGCCACAACGGACTATAGTTGGTATCATAACAAAAATTTTCTTCCTACACTTCATCCAGATTAAATGGCAGCTTTCTTATTCTCTTACCGGTAAGATCAAAAATAGCATTGCACAATGCTGGCGCAAATGGTGGCAATCCCGGTTCACCAACACCACCGGGTTTTTCATTGTTTTCCATGATGTGCACTTCTATCTCAGGAATATTATTGATACGTGGCATTTTGTATTTATCAAAATTTTTTTCAACCGCCATGCCATCATCAAAATGCGTTTCATGTATCGTAGCAGCACCAAGCGCCATTGTGATCGAACCCTCCACCTGCTGAGCTATAATATCCGGATTTACATACCAACCGCAATCAATAAGTGCATACGCCTTGTCGATCTTCACTTTACCATTTTCATTTTTTGAAACCTTTACCACTTCGCCAACGATGCTTCCAAAACATTCGGTAATAGCAACTCCCCATCCTTCATTCTTTCCGCGTGATTTCCATTTTGTGATCTCTTCCAGTTTGTCTATCAAAGCCTGGTAACGATCATTCCAAAGGTGCTCTCTTCTGAAATCGAGCGGATCTTTTCCAGCTTCATGCGCCAGTTCATCCATAAAACTTTCATACGCAAAACCGTTAGTGGAAGCATATACAGAGCGCCACCACATTACAGGAATCGGTGAATCAGTTGGGACATCGCCAAAGCTATAATTAGGTATCGATTCAAGATAACCTTTCAGCAATCCTTCAAGAGTACTTGAATTATACTGCGTTTTATCGGCGTGTGGTCCCTGCTGATCCATGTTTTGCATTGCTGCTTTTGTTTGAAAAGCTGTTATCCTCCCATCGTTTGTGAGGCCGGCCTTGCAACCATATACCGCACCAGGACGGAATGGACCCTGCGTCATATCATCTTCGCGGGTCCAAATCACTTTTACAGGTGCATTGATCTGTTTTGAAATCACAGCAGCTTCATGCGTAAAATCTGTAAATCCTTTTCTGCCAAATCCACCACCCAAAAAAGTCATATTTACGGTAACATTTTCTATGGGTATTCCCAGGCGGTCGCTTATGTCGGATTGATTCCAGTCCGGCGATTGAACCGGTGCCCATACTTCACACTTATTATCATGAACCCATGCCACACAATTCAGCGGTTCCATACAGCTGTGCGATTCATACGGAGTTTCATAAACAGCTTCTGCTTTTTTATTGGCTTTGGAAAATGCATTTTCAAAATTTCCGGCTGACCTTTCGTTCAAATGATCCTTCTTCAGATCATCATTCATTCTTTTATACAACTGTTCAGTGCTCAAATGTTCAAAGCCGCTATCATCCCATTCTATTTTTAATACTTTTCTTCCTTCCTGTGCAGCCCAGAAAGAATCAGCAACAACGGCGACTCCTTCCTGCATGTTATCAAATACTGCACGCTGGATTTTGAAAACCTGCTTTACACCGGTAACTTTTTTTGTTTCAGTATCATCAAAGCTTTTCACTTTTCCAAGAATGCGGGGACTACGTTCAACAACGGCGTACATCATGCCGTCTAACTTTTTATCAATGCCAAAAATCGCTTTGCCATTTACTTTCTGCGGTGTGTCTTGTCTCGGTACCGGTTTGCCTACAATTTTATATTGTGAGCGCTCTTTCAATTTCACATCCTGCGGCGGCGTTAATTTTGAAGCGGCTTCCACCAGTTCACCATATCCAAATTTTTTTCCTGTTGCCTTATGAATCACAGTAGCATTCTCTGCATAGCAATCTTCATTTTTCACATTCCACTTTTGTGCAGCAGCGGCAATCAACATCTCACGCCCCGTAGCCCCTGTGCGTAAAAGCATTTTATAACTATCCCTTACGGTAGAGCTACCGCCGGTCCCCTGCGATCCATATTTTTTGGGATCACTTGGTGCAAATAAAATGTTCACTTTATTGATATCCACTTCGAGTTCTTCTGCCACCATTTGCGGAACAACTGTCCATGCGCCTTGTCCCATCTCAGATTTTTGACATCTTATCGTTACCCTGCCCTTTGTATCTATAGATATAAATGCATTGAGCGGAATACCAAGTTCATCGGCGATATCGCCCGTAAAAAATTGTCCACCTTTTCCTGATGAAGGCAGATAATACCCTAATGTAAATGCGGCACCTGTCATGCCACCAATGCGTATAAAATTTCTGCGCGAAATATCTTTAGTTTTCATTGTAATAAATTTCGATGTTTAAGCTTTTTGCAATCCGGCGGCTTTCTTTATCGCTTTGCGGATGCGTGTATATGTGCCGCAACGGCAAAGATTTCCCTGCATGGCAGTATCAAGGTCTTTGTCGGTTGGATTTGGATTGCGTTTCAATAATGCGGCCGCAGCCATTATCTGGCCGCTCTGGCAATAACCGCATTGCGGTACCTGTTCTGCGATCCATGCTTTCTGCACAGGATGTGAGTTGTCCGCAGAAAGACCTTCAATGGTTGTGATCTTTTGGTTCACAGCAGCCGAAACAGGCATTGAACACGATTTGACTGGCATGCCGTTGAAGTGCACTGTACATGCGCCGCATTGTGCGATGCCGCAGCCATACTTTGTTCCTGTAAGTCCAACAATATCTCTTATTACCCAAAGCAGCGGCATTTTAGGATCAGCTTCAACCGTATAATTTTTTTCATTGATCTGTAAAGTATAGGAGGCCATATGCTAACTATTTTAAAATAAGGACGGATAATCTAAGTTACTAATGAGTGATAATATAAAACAGAAATTTATATTATTGGTTTAAGATTTATGATGGAGTGAATTTTCAAATTTAGCTATTGCACTGCTATTTTCCTTTATTGCGTCATTTATACGTTTTAGTTCCCACAACCTTAATCCTCAGGTTTTAGATCTTATTAATTTCTCGTAATCTTCATAGTAATCCAAATCCTGTAACACATTATCGCCTGGCATATCCACCCAAAAAATATTTTCTTTGTTTGTCTGTACAATTACTTTGCAACCTTCCATCTCCTTGTG
>DATBFI010000318.1:0-5372 GCA_036558585.1 Chitinophagaceae bacterium | reverse complement strand
TAAATTAGTAGAACAACAAGCAAAGGCTATCTCCTGAAATTGATTTGTTCTATCGCTTCCATGCTTTATTACATTATGCAGTCGCGAACACGAATGCATATAAGAGGTTAACAAATGAACGTCCTATTGCGTAATCAGGCTCCTTCCTTTCGTGAAATGGGCGATCATAAAGGCAATAGAAATCAAAAAAAGAACTCCTGCAGCCAGCATAAATGTAGTGGAAAGCGAGAGTATCTTCAAAAGCGGAGAAATAATGACAGGAGATAAAAACTGTCCAAGAAACCAAAACGTCGTAAGTTTTCCGATCTCTCTGCCTCTTATTTCGGGTGGCGCTATGTTCATTACCCACATATTTGTGTTAGGGATCATGATTCCCATGCCAAGGCCCGATAGCATCATCGCAACAACAACCAAAATATAGGTGCCGGAATAAGCGATACAAATAAATCCGGAAGCCATGAGAAGGTAACCTATTGAAAAAACGGAAAGGAAATCAAGGTGGTTTTTTATTCTTGAATATAAAAAAGATGAAATGGCTGAAAACGCAGTACCGGTTGCAATAGCAGCACCTATCAGCGCATTCTTTTCCACGCCTATTTGTTTTAAGTGAAAAGGTATCTGCACCGGTATAAAAAAGAAAATGATCCACATCAGCATAATGTTGAAAAATAATATCCAGATTGTAGATGGCGCTTTAAGGTCTTCGCTTGCTGCATGTCTCTTTTGTATAACAGCAGGCTCCATGAGGAATATGATGATGAGCGGAAGAACCAGCAGTGAAGACAAATAAATGAGAAAAGGATATCGCCAGCCCAAATCGGCGAGCACACCACCAAGACCAATAAAAACAATTCCGCCAAGCGACATAAATGCGATCTGGATCCCGACAAATTTTTGCCGCTCCGCTCCTTCAAAATAATCCGCTATCAAAGTGATAACTGTTGGCATGGACATGCCTACAGCAGTTCCCAACAATGCCCTTGACAGCAGTATGAGGTACAGGTTATTCAAAAAAAATCCACCCACCCCCGCGATAGCATACAGCACAAGCGAGAAACGCAGAATTTTTAACCTGCCATAAATGTCAATCAGGCGTCCTGTAACGGGTGAAACGATGGCAATCATTAAAGCCGGGATCGTTAAAACCAATTTGACAAGAAATGCTGCATTTGCAACACCTGAAAATGCGATGGCCATTTGAGGCAAAGCGGGCGAAATAGTAATAACCGACATTATTGTCAGACTGCTTACCAGGAGAAGGGTAAGCTTTACTTTCCATATTTTGTCTGCAGGAAGATTTAATTGCATGAAGCAGAGTTTGGTTTGTCAGTAGATGGGGTACCATGGTCAAGATAAGTATTTTATAAGTGATTGACGTTATAAATTTGACCAATTATTATTCAATGTCGTTTATAAAAAGATGCATCCTTTCGTTATAATGACAAAAACCATCACGAAGCCTGCCTGTCGGCAGACAGGCTTGTCCTTCCGACGGCAGGAGGAAATCTTTCACTACAATTTTTGTGTGACACTGCTGCAACCTGCTATTGATTACCTTTAAAAATGATGCGACTAAAAAGTAAAACAAAGACACTTTCTTTGATGAGAAACAGCCTGCTCATTTCGGTTCTTCTTTCTTGTTTGTTTTGTTCTTTCAAAAAAGGTGATGATGAAAAGAGGCCCAATATAGTAGTGATCGTAGCTGATGATCTTGGGTACTCAGATCTCGGCTGTTTCGGAAGCGAGATCGCAACGCCTAACATTGATGCATTGGCAAGCCACGGGCAGATATTTACTAATTTTTATACTGCAGCCACCTGTTCTCCTTCAAGATCAATGTTGCTGAGCGGAAATGATAATCATATTGCCGGTTTGGGTGATATGGCTGAACGAGTGCCATCGATCCCGATTGAAATTGGACAACCGGGGTACGAGGGATATCTCAACAGCAAAGTGATTTGTATTGCACAATTGATGAAAGATGCCGGTTATCACACGTACATCTCAGGCAAATGGCACCTAGGTCTTACACCCGATCAAAGTCCTACGGCAAAAGGGTTTGAAAGATCATTTGCTTTGCTCGATGCGTATGCAAATCACTTTGTTCCTGATAAGCGCGAAAGTTCTTTTTGGCAAGATGGTAATTATATAGCATATCCCGACGGGCAGTATTCAACTGATCTCTATACAGACAAAATGATCAGCTTTATAAAAAAAGACCATGGAGATAAGAAGCCTTTTTTTCTCTATGCGGCATACACCGCGCCACACTGGCCATTACAGGCACCCGCAAAATTTATCGAAAAGTACCATGGATTTTATGATATCGGTTATGATAGTTTGCGATTGTTACGCTTTAATGGGCTAAAAAAAAAGAACATTGTTGCGGGCGATGTTATACTGCCGCCGCTTCCGGCGGTAAAAGGTGATTTGTATAATGTTTCTAATGTTCCATTGTTACCGTATAATTCTTTTGGCAAAAGCGATCAAAAATTTGAAGCAAGAAAAATGGAAATTTATGCGGGCATGATTGATAATCTTGATTACAATATTGGCAGGCTGATTCAATATTTAAAAGAGGACGGGAAGTTCGACAATACTTTTTTTGTTTTTTTATCCGATAATGGCCCGTCTTCCCTGGACGCAAATTTAACACCGGATAGACTCAATCCGTATCCATATATGGGTACTGCCAATTCATTTGTTGCGTATGGCTCACAGTGGGCACACGCGTCAAGTGCCGTAAATAGTTTTTATAAAGGTTATAGTGCGGAAGGCGGCATTCATGCACCCATGATCATTAAAATGCCATACCAGCAAAAAGGCGCTGGAATTGATACCGCATTCTGCACCATTATGGATCTGGCTCCAACATTTCTTGAACTGGCCGGCGGCACTTACCCCACCACTTACCAGGGACAGCAGTTAGTTCCTTACAAAGGAGCATCATTACTTCCGTTACTGAACAGGAAAAAAAATTATGTTCATACTGATGACTACGTTATGGGATGGGAACTTTTTGGAAGATGTGCAATCAGGAAAGGTAAATGGAAGATCACAAAAATAGAGCCTCCTTTTGGTAAAGGTGTTTTTGAACTATTTGATATGGAAAAAGATCCAACTGAATCGCGTGACTTGTCTAAACAATATCCTGATAAGTACAATGAGCTGTTGAATGAATGGAAAAGATATGTAGAAGAGAATGGCGTGATTCTATCAAACCAAAAATAAAAAAACATCAATAGTTTATTGATGTTTCAGCAAGAAATTTTCTTTAATGTTTGTCACCCGGCGGTGGCAACATAAATGGTGTTGGTTGAGGAATCAAAGGCTCAAGTTTCCTGTTCGCTAACCCCGGGTGATCTGCCGCAATAAAGTTCGCCCTGAATGCAAAATAGGTCATTGGCATTAATGGTGTAGGATCACCGTTTGGCTCAGTGATATTGCCACGATAAGGATTTAAATATTCCCATACTATTTTGCCATCTGGTGTAACTTCAAAAAAGCGGGCTTTGGGACCTTCGTTAATAAAAGTATTGCCGCTTTTCAATCGCTCTGAACCTGAAATAAAACTGCCGTGAAAAGAAATCGTATCAGGAGCCATATAAGTCCAGTCAGGTTTTGCCGGTCCAAAAGTTTTATTTGCTTCCATATAATAATTGCCTTTATTATCGGTAGGAGGTTTGATTTCAGTAATCGTTGAATAGTTCATGCTATCACCTTTGTAGGGAATATCATTATTAAAAACGGTAAGATCGCCTTCTCCCGGGTAACCTTTTGGTATCCACCGGACATCATGTTGTCCAAACAATTGTTCATTGGTTGAATCACCCCTGTGATAATTCATAGGATTTCCCCAACGGTAAAGAAAATCTCCGCCCCTTCCGCCGCGGCCACCTTTATGAGTACTGGCCTGTTGCGTGGTAGCACTGTGATCAATAATAAATATCTCACTTAAACTGGGTGAACTGAAAGCAATCTGATCCAGGTCAGCATTATATTTAATGGCATTGAAATGAAATATATCAGCCCCGAGGTTGCCGGCCGTTGCATTTGGTCCCTGCATTCCCTTCGCCTGCAAAATTTCTACGCTGTCCTGCGATATGGCGGGAGGCAATTTTGGTCCCATATTAACGTCTAACAATTCCGGATGATCTGCCGGCTTACCATAGTTAGATTTTTTGGGATCAAAATTCTGGATCAAATGATCTTTCAGGTGCCATTCCCATACAATTTTGCCTCCCTTTTTACCTTCAGGTACTATTTCAATAATTTTTTCCAGCCAGGGGCCGTCTTTCGGTGTCTTCTCAGGCATTCTGCCCATTGCAATAGCCCGATCATATGATTCTGCTTCGTAAGATATAGCGAGAATATGACCGTTGGGCATAACGGCAAAATCATGATGTATGATTTCCGTATCATTCGCATATTCAAAATTCCACAGTATTTTGTTGTCCCAGTTAATCTTTTGCAACCGTCCATAAGGTCCGCCAAAACCAAATGTGGGAAAATCGGGATCAAAAACACCTACTATAATTGATCCATCATTTTGCAGGCAGGCATTAAATGCGCCATAACTGCATTTCCATTCGTGCACTACATCGCCTCTTCGATTAACAAGATACACATAAGGAGAATTAGGCACGGCAAATATTACATATCCGTCGGCAAGACCTTCACTATTGACTTTTAAACCCCGCGGAACGTGAAGTCCAAACATGTTTCTGTCTTTAGGAGGAGCAGCTTTTTTTGATGAAGTATCAGTATTGGGAACCTGGGCTTGAGACCATACCGACAAGCACATAAATATGTAAAGAAACAGGAATTGCTTTTTCATTTGAAAAAGTTAGTTTGATTTTGATTATTGTTTGTTGTTTCCTGGCTGAGGTAAGACAAATACGGACGGCTGTGGGTTTAAAGGTTCCAGTTTTTTATTGGCAAGTCCCGGATGATCTGCAGGAATAAAACTCGACCGAAATGTAATATAGGTCAGCGGTACGGGGGGAACAGGGTCACCATTCAACCTGCGAACATCTCCGCGATAGGGATTTAAATATTCCCAAACGATTTTGCCTTCTTTAGTTACCTCAAAAAATCTCCCCCTGGCTCCTTCATTAATAAATGTATTGCCGTTCTTCATGCGTTCGGCGCCGGAAATGAAACTACTCCAGAATGAAAGCGAATCAGGCGCTTTATACATCCACACAGGTTTGTCCGGTCCATAGGGTTTTCCTTGTTCTATTACATAGTTGCCCTTACTATCTGTAGGTGGAACAATTTCATAAATGCTTGAATAGTTTATGCTATCAAGTGAAGGACCATAATGGTTGTTATTAAATAGCGTTAGATGTCCTTCACCAGGCAATCCCTTT
>DATBFI010000317.1:0-3529 GCA_036558585.1 Chitinophagaceae bacterium | reverse complement strand
AATGCGGGTATAAGGGTTTTGGTTGATCCGCTTTGTACAAGGCAACTGCTTTTTCAAAAACAGGTTTTGCCTTGTCTTTACCGCCGCCGAATTGTTCCGGTGTGTTGAATAAACTCATTCCCTGCAAATAATATAAGCGCGGATTATTTGGATTTAACTCCATTGCTTTCTGCAAAGCGTCACCAGCTTCTGCACCATAATTCTGCCATCGAGTTTGCGGATCAACCATCATTTGCTGTGTTGCGGCCATATTACGCAAAGAGAGGATCTCGGACTTATCATTATTGTCCGTTGTTAATGCTTCTGCCTTGTCGCATAAGGATTTTACTTTTTCTGCGTTTGCATCTTTGTCAAGATTAGCATCACTCCAGGCTGCCGTTGTTAAAGCAAGCCCTGCATAATAATAAGGTAGCCATTGGGCTTTCTCTGCATCACCAATTCTTTCAAATCCTGATGCAAGATTTTGATAATCCAATGTTGTTTTTACAGAATCAAACATGGAGAGATTTTTTTTCATCGCATCTTCATACTTATCGCTTTGTGCGTTTAATGAAACTGTTGCCAATAGAGCAATTGCGGCAATGATCGTTTTCATATTGTATTTGTTTTGTGTTTTGCCCCCAGCCCCTAACGCCTGCCTGTCGGCAGACAGGGGAGATGAGGAATTGTTATTGTTTTAATTATTGGTTTGCTTTTTATGTTTTTGATTTTAAACTCTCTTCAGGGAATGGGGGCTTTACAAATTATTGTTTATCGCATCCTGTGTTCTGTCAACTCCCCAGCTAAAGAATGCACCGATGAAATAAAATCTTTTTGCCGGTGGCGTTATTGGCTCTCTATTTAACCCGTTGTAAGAATAGTGATAACCATAGACTGCATCATAACCCAATACATTTGTTACGCTTGCAATAAGTACCCAGAATAGTTTTGCATTTTGTTTACCCAGGCTGGGCACATAGTTTACACTAAAGCCGAGACTGTTGTAATCTTTTGTTTTGCCCTCATCGGCAACTTCATACTTGTTGCCTGTGCCATTGTACATGAGGTTGTAGTAAGGCCTTCCCGTCGCCCAGCTATAAGTGAGATTAAATCCCGTTTTTATTTTCGTGTAGAAACGCTTTGTTACAACAGATAACGTATGATTAGCCGCAAAATCCGGTTGCAGTTCACGGGGATAATTAAGATAATCACGTTTAGTATCGAGATAAGAATAACTTATCCAGTAATCAAAATTCTTGATTGTCTTCTTGTCTCTCCAGAAAAACTCTATGCCCTTTGCATAGCCTGTGCCATTGTTGTTGTAATAATAATAATTGTAGCTAACGGGATATGATTTTATAAGATCTTCATATTTTTTATAAAATGCTTCTACACGGAATATCCTGTCCGTTACACTTTTTTGGTAATTGATAATGTAATGCGTTGCTTTTGTGTAGCCGAGATTTGTTGTATAGATCAATTGCTGGTTCTCCGGCTTTTGATAAAATATCCCATAAGCCGCTGATACCTGTGCACCTTTACCTACTTTATATGCAAGTGATATGCGGGGTGCAAAATTCATTTTGTCAATGATAGATGAATGTTCAAAACGTCCACCAATGAGCGCAGCGAGGTCATTGGTAACATGAATTTCAGTTTCAGCAAATACTGCCTGGTAGTTATCTATAAGTTTTGATATGGTATCGTTAAAATTATTGTTGTTTACCGCATGCCAGTATTCACTCCCAAAACGAAGCGTGCTGATGCCTGGAAGTTTCTTTTCAAATACAGCTCTTATCTGTGACAGGTCCTGCGTGCTGTGTATCGCAAAATTTTTGTATGATGCCCAGGGTTTATCCGGCAAAAAAACCTGCGCATTGGTTTGATCCTGCAATTGCTGCTGAATATCGTCCCTGTTGGTGCTGTAACTTAGTCCGAGGTTCATTCGCCAGCCTTTGCCCAGGTTTTCCTTCCAGCTTAAATTGTTGTACCAGTTTAAATTTTTTACACCATAGGCGTCTTTGAGATCTGCGCTGTCAATATCTGGTCTCCTTAAACCAAGATTGCTCTTGCTGAATGTTGTATAATATTTTATCATGCCGCCGCTCTTTGTCTTAATACGGAAGTTCGCATCAGCATTATGAAACTCGGGCATCTTAAAATAATCCGGCGTTTGTTTTACAATATTGAAATAAGCAATGAGATTTACATAACCGTAATCAGCACCCCATGAAAATTTTTTATTCTTTGCCAGGCCCTGGTATCCACCGCCAACAACAATCGGTGATACAAATAAATTGGCTGCAGAACGCTCAGGCAGATCAATTGATTCCAATATCAGTGCTGATGATAACGCTTGCCCGTATAAAGCAGAATAGCCTCCTGTGCTAAATACTGTCCCTTTAAATAAGAATGGAGAAAAGCGGCCGCGTGTTGCAATATCGGGAACGCCTGTATAATAGGGATTATTTACGACCGTGCCATCAATGAATTGTTTTGTTTCAGCGCCGGTACCGCCACGAACAAACAAACCTTCCTGCTCACCAATCTGCTGAGCACCCGGTAAAGTTTTTACTGCAGATGAAACATCACCATTTGCGCCGGCAACGGTTACAACATCTATAGGACTTAATACTGTGGCTGCCCGTTTGGAATCTCCGGCTGCAAACGCCCCGGCAGTTACAGTTACGGCTTTTAATTCATCTAATTTTTCTTTCAGTGAAATATTTAATACGATCGGTTCTTTACCTATTGTTATTTTTTGTTCAAAGTCATTATATCCTATTATATTAACAACCAGTGTAAAATCTCCCTTTTCAGAAGTAGTGAATTTAAAATTGCCGAGGGAATCAACAACAGTACCATCATAAGTGCCCTTTAATGAAACACTCGCTCCGGGCAAGGGTCTTCCTTTATTGTCTTTTACTTTTCCGCTGACTGTAACCTGAGCATATGCGCTGATCGAAGCAATCGCCAGTCCTATAAGCAACACCCATGTTTTCATGGTCGTATTATTTTTGGAACACAAACATAAAGTAGTTTATTTTATAAACCAAATTTATTTTTAAATCCTCTTTGCTTTTGAGATTTCGCTTATGCGACTTTCATACATGCATTTGCAAATTATAATTCCCAAAGAGAGCGACTTCTTTTTCAGAGTGTGCAATCATTTGCACAAACAAAACCTTATTTCATCAAGAATAATTGTTGATCAATGTTTTTAATTCACGCATGTTTTTTGTGCATCCGTTTTAAATAAATTGAAAATATTATGATTTCTACTTTTGCTCATGGAATAGTAGATTATTTGTACGGCGTATTACTCATTGCAGCCCCATGGCTATTCCATTTTAACACAATAGGCGCACAAACATATGTGGTAGATATTGTAGCAGCAGCAGTTCTTACTTACAGTATGTTTACGAAATACCAGTTAAGTTTTTCGAAGAGTATTCCAATGAAAACCCATTTGTTGTTAGATGTAATATTCAGCATTTTTCTTATTGCTTCGCCCTGGTTATTTCATTTTTCAGATAAAGTGTATTTGCCC